>CAYWVC010000077.1:0-5118 GCA_964461635.1 uncultured Lachnospiraceae bacterium | reverse complement strand
TGATTGCTGTGCTTCCTGTTCTGATCCTATTTATTACCTGCCAGAAGTATTTTACAGATTCCTTTGCGATGTCTGGCATTAAGGGGTGAAACCATGGAAACTTATCAAAATCCAATTCAAAAGCAGGGGGATTTTGCTGACCCTTTTGTCCTGCGATATAATGGAACTTATTACCTGTATTGTACCAATCCAGATGTACGGTGCTGGAGTTCTCAAGACTTGGTGCATTGGACACTGGAGGGGCCAACGGTACCTGATGAGGAGTTTCCTGGTCTTGTGCCGTTTGCACCGGAGGTTGTATACTGGAATGGTGCGTTTTATATGTACACCTCCCCCCACGGGTTTGGACACTACGTATTGAAAAGCGACAAACCTACTGGCCCATTTCGAAAAATTACAGATAATGTCGGTCATGCCATTGATTTTTCTGTATTTATAGATGATGATGGTCAATGGTATGCTTACTGGGCAGATGACAACGGTATCCTTGGATGCAAAATGGCTTCTCCCACAGAATTTGGAGATCCGGTATATATTGGTGCAGACCTTCACGGCTGGACAGAAGGACCGTTTGTTGTAAAGCAAGCAGGAAAATATCACCTGACCTACACAGGTAACCATTTTCTCTCCAAGGGTTACCGCATCCATGCAGCAGTTGCAGACAGTCCTCTTGGGCCGTATCGGGATGATCCGTTCAATCCAGTGATCGTACAAACCGAAGGAAAGGTAATTGGACTGGGACATAGTTCTACTGTGTTGGGGCCGGATCTGCACACTCATTACATTGTATATCACAATCTCAACCCTGATAAAACGAGAGATCTGAACATTGACCCTGTGGTATTCACGAAAGAAAAAGCCTATATTTTAGGACCTACTACAACTCAAAGACCAGCTCCGGCCCTGCCGCAGTGGCAGTCCCGACGTTCCACATTGCAGACTGTGAACCACGAATTCACAGAAGAAACCGTTTTGCCATCGAGTGGCACAGTCGAATTGAATCTGGCTGCTGGAGCAAAAACTGAGCAATATGGTATTCGCTTTGGCAAGATAACGAGGATTGAATTTGATAAAAGTCAAAATGTTCTTTCTGTTATCGGTCCAGACGGTCTGATTACAAGCAAGAAGCTCGTAGCAGGTTATGACCACGAAGCCTTACATTGTGTCCGTGTGGAATATGGCCCGGTATTCAAGATCTACCTGGATAATATGTTGCAATTGGAGGTTGGGTATGCTGGCTCTAATGGTGGCATTACCTATTATGCTGACGATGAGTTGCGTATCGGCACTGCTACCATCCATCCTGCAGGAACTGATTTACTTTACCCGACACCTTGCGTCGTACCCGGAGGCAGTCGCATTTGCTTTGATATTGTGCAGAATGGCGAATATCAAATTATGACAATGGGGTACAGTGAAGCAGCGCACGACCTCTGTGTGGATGATATCCAAATTGCACCTGAGAAGATCGATGATATCCGAGAACTGGCGTTTTATCGTTGCAGTTTGTCTGCTGGTACGCACATTCTGGATTCCGGCAATACTGGTGCAGAGATGCTGACGATTGTACCTTATTATGCAAATAACAACGAAACACTTTGTGTCGATCATATCGGTCCGTTTGATAAGATCTATGGGATGCAGGAATTTTCTGATGTTAAAATCCATGCTGATTTTCAAATTGCAGATCGCAGTGAAAACTGGCAAGCAGGTGTGTTGCTCCGTAGCAGCCAATTTGCTGACGGCGGTGAAGGAAATGACAAGGAATTGGGCACCAATTTCTTTATTGGCTACCGGGTCTGTGTATCTGACGGAAAGATACAGCTATGGAAGCACCGTTATGATGAAATGCTTTTGCAGGAAGCTGCAATTGAAACGGCGGATTCAGTAACCTTTAATGTCCACGCTGTGGGTAATTGCATTACGGTTTGTATAGACGATCAGCCTGTTCTGTTCTACCGGGATTCTGCGCCGATTCTTTATGGGAAACTTGGATTCCATGTGAGAAACTGTATAATAATTGAAGGCACGATCACCTGATTATTTTTAATGGAGGTACAGTATGAAACATTTTGGAAAACGAATCGTTGCTGCCATGTTAGTTCTATTCTTGTTACCTGTATGCGTTCTTACCGTAAATGCGGAAAATGCCGTTGGAACAACAATTTATGGAAATACGACAGAGGATATGTGCTTTTACGAACGTGTTGTTGAAATGGCCAACGGAGATCTTCTGGCGACATGGTGCAGAGAATTCCCTGTTGTAACCAATTGGTCAGGGATGAAAAGTTATTATTTTTACAAGAGCTCGGACAATGGATTGACTTGGACACAAATTAGCACGTTGGATCCTTCGTCTTATGATGGTTTATCTCGCGATAAGATGGGTATGCACGGCTTATATGTGTTTCCACAAGCACTAGGCGACTATCCGGCTGGAACGATTTTGTTTGCAACTTCTGACTGGAATCAGAATGAAGAATACTGTATTCATGTCTGGAGAAGTACAGACAATGGTGTCACATGGGTGAAGCATGGAGATTTGGCTCCGCGAGGTACATCTTCTGCAAGTGTGTGGGAACCCGAATTCGCCGTTAGTAGTGATGGTCGGCTGGTTTGCTATTATTCTGATGAACGGCAACCCGGATATGACCAGTGCCTAGCACTGGAAATATCTTCCGATGGTGGTGTTACATGGACTGACTATTCTATCATTGTTGGTACCTGTGACCCGGACTGGGTTCGTGGAGAAGATCCGTCCATGTGGAGACCCGGTATGCCGAGAGTAACCCAATTAAGTAATGGTCTCTATTTTATGGCATACGAAAACATAGCTGCCGGTTATGGCGGTAAAATCACTTGCCGCACATCAACAGATGGAATCAACTGGGGTGATCCTGCTGACCTAGGAACGGTAATAACCGCAGAGGGAACTACAGCATACCAATGTCCGGCAATAGCCTGTATTGATGATGGTAGCACATATGGTCGCTTGTTTGTTCGTGGTATGAACGATAGTTGCTCGCCAAGCAAATGCTTTACATCGACAGATGGAGGGCAAACTTGGGCACTTATTGATGCTCCATTGACCGCAGTTCGGAATGAATCTGTTGCGAGCGGTTGGAGCGGCACTCTACTGGCAAAAGGAAATAGGCTCATTGAATTGAACAATGCTTATAACGGAACTTATAACGAGATTCGATGCAGTTCGGGAATCCTTTATGGAAATCAACTGATTGTATCTGGCGCAGATTATAAAATAGTGAACGTTGCAAGTAGTCTTTGTATTGATGATGCCGGTGGTTCCGTTGAGTGGGGTAACCAGATGATACTCTGGGGTGACAATGGTCTTAAAACTCAGAGTTGGCATATTTCAAATATTTCTGGGGAGAATTTTGTGTTGCTGTGCAACTTTAGCAATCTTGCGTTGGATAACCCAAGCGGATCTCTTGCAGCAGGTGAGCGGATGCAGCAGTGGGATGTTAACTACTCCGCTGCACAAAGGTGGAAATTTATTCCCGCAGGCGATGGCAGTTATAGGATTCAGAATGAGTATAGTGGCCTATATCTAGACACCGAAGGGCAGGCAACCGCAGAACATACTTATATTGTCCAGAATGACTATAGTACAAGCAATACGCAAAAGTGGCGCCTTGAGCGCATTTACGAAATCGGAAGATTCCGTTCAAGTAATATTTCGGACTGCCACATTTATCATGATGCATCGAACCGCGTTTTGATTGCGAACAATGCAACGTCAATGTCTCTAGCAAGTTCTCAGTGGCGAATTGTACCTGGTATTGCGGATTCTGGCTGTATTTCGCTGGAATCGATTGACCGTCCTGGATATTATCTGAGACACTATGAAGGCAATATCATTATTTCGGCAGATGACGGCTCTGACATTTTTAAGCAGGATGCTACTTGGCGTGTACATGGAGCATTAGATGGTAATGGCGGTGTTTCTTTGGAATCCTATAACATAGCCGGCGCATATATGCGTCACTATAATAGCTATCTAAAGATTTCTCAAATTTCTACTGATTTGGAACGTAGTGATGCTTCGTTCTTGTTGACAACGCAGTAAATTATCAAAAAGGAGAAGCATATGACACAACTTCCGAGAAGTGAATATCCCCGACCGGATTTTCGGCGGGACAATTGGCTTTGCTTAAATGGAGAATGGGATTTTTCTATTGGAGAAAAAACATTCGACAAAAAGATCACGGTTCCTTACGCCTGCGAAACCGCGCTGTCTGGCATCGGAGATACAGGATTTCATAAGACTGTATGGTATCGTAAAACCTTTGATTTACCCGATAATATGCACGGAAAACAAATACTCCTGCACTTTGGTGCTGTGGATTATCAATGCGATGTATGGGTGAATGGTCACTATGTCCGTAGCCACACGGGTGGACAAACCAGCTTTGATGCAGATATCACAGATGTTATTGTACCTCATGGAGAAAACACCATTGAACTAAAAGTAGAAGACGATTATACCGATTTGGAAATGCCGCGGGGCAAGCAATTCTGGGAACTGGAATCCAGAAGTATCTTCTATTCTCGTACAACTGGTATCTGGCAGACGGTTTGGATCGAAGCGGTGAACCCAATATACTTGGTCAAATGCTACATTACACCTGAGTTCGATGATCGGGCTGTACGATTCGAGTACCAGCTCAGCCAGATGGCGGCAAGTATTTCCTTCCACATTTCTTTCTGCGGTACTGACGCAGCTGATCTCACGATTGCGCCCAAAAGTTGCAAAGGCAGCGTAACTATTGGCTTGGATCAGACCGGGTTGCAGGCATGGAATTTTCAGGAGGACCTGGCGTGGACACCGGAAAATCCCAGATTGTTCGATGTGACCATTTGCGTGCAGGATGAACATGGCATCACTGATCGGGTAGACAGCTACTTCGGTATGCGAAAGGTCAGTATAGAAAATGGACGTTTCATGCTGAATAACCGGGAGTATTATCAAAAGCTGGTTTTGGATCAGGGATATTGGGAGCCGTCCCTGTTGACAGCTCCTACGGATGAGGATTTCATCAAAGATATCGAACTGACAAAAGCCATGGGATTTAACGGTGTCCGCAAGCATCAGAAGGT
>CAYWVC010000076.1:2434-5120 GCA_964461635.1 uncultured Lachnospiraceae bacterium | reverse complement strand
ATCAGCCTTTTACAAGTTGGATTATCACGCCAACAACTGCCGCAAGAGCGGCAAGACCGGAAATCGTGACATTGATAACAAATCTTTGTTTTTCGAGTCTTAGTTGGGAGGCGGCCTCTTTTTCGGCTGCTTCCCATGCTTTTTTCTGTGCCTGTGTTTTCGCCCAATCGTTGGGGTCAGTTGGCGTAAATGTAGACATGTATTTAGTCCCCCAGCATGGCCTGTGCCGCGCGGATGAAACGGCGCAACGTCTCATCGTCCATCTTCTGCAATAGTTCCCATGCGGCCTGTTTTTCAGGGCTTAGCGTCTCGTCTTGTACGGGACGCTCTTTTTTTGCGGCTTCGTCGGCTTGATCAGGATCTTCCCCCATAAGTGCCCCTGTAGAAATGCCAAATAAAGCTGCAATCTTTGCTTGCGTTGTACTGTTTGGGATTTTTCCATTTTTCCATCCGCAAGCTGCGGCATTTGACAAACCAATGGCTTTTGCAGCCCCAGACACGCTATAACCGTTTTTTACGCATTGCTCGACAAAGTTTTTGTAAAAAGTAGTCATTTTAAACCGCCGATTTTAGTCAAAGTGACAAAAATAAGAAAAGGGAACGCGCTGCACTTGACTTTAAACAATCTAACTGTAAAATAGACGCATAAGGTAGAAAGAGTTAACAAAACCCAAGCCCAAGTACAACGTACATGCGCTAAAATTGTTTGGTTTCTCGACAAAACCATAATAACACAGTTTGTTAACTATTGCAACCGAATTTTTTAAAAAAGGAGGAAGAAAAATGCCTGAACTATGGACGGGGGAGATGGTTGGCCGAATGCACGTCAACCGGATCACGTTTGAAGAACTGGGCGATGAACTCGGCGTAACTAAAAACTATGTAGGGATGATCCTCAACGGGCACAGAAAACCAGCCGGAATCCAGAAAAGAATGGAAGACGCGGTAGCAGCAATCCTTGATCGTCGAAACGGCGCAGAAAAACCGCCCGCCGAAGCGGACGGACGGTGAAAGAAGGTGAAAGAAAATGATGACGGCAGATGAAATCAGAAAAATGCTTGAAGAACAGCTTGAAAGGCTGGCTACACAGGCGAAAAACGCCGTAGAACGCGATAACGGTTTTGAGCTTGCCGCGCTGACGGAGCAAATGATCGGGATTAGCGATATGCTTTTCAAGACGATGCTGAAAGCTCGCCCGATTCCTCCGTACATTCCTTAAAAATGACTGCGGCGGGAAAAGAAACAGCCCCGTGCCCCCGCACGGGGCTGTTACGGAAGTTACTTACGACTTGACAGTTGACTCCATTTAGAGCCTTTTTCAAGGTGATAAGAAAACTTTCCGTCAGGCGTGATCTGAGATATGGCAACAATGACATACCCCTTTTTCACGGACCTGTCTGCCTCTTTGGACGAGAGACAAAAAGCCTTTTTGACCATGCGATACCTCCCTTCTTGGGACGAGGATCGCCTTATTAGCCAGAGGCCATATCAAGACTACCTGATTTCCTGCCGCAGTCAACAAAAAAACACCCATTACAACGGGTTTTCTTCAAAAAAATTAAAAGTGAGGATGAACAAATGAACGAATTTGCGGAGCGCGTGAACAGTTGTGTTGCGTTTTTGCGCAACGGAAAGAACTTCGCGGGCGAGAAAGTGTCCGTGCTGATACCAGTCCCGCGCGGGTACAACCCAGACGTGAGCGGGATCGAGCTGGACGAGATCGCGATTGAAAAAATCGAGGACGGGATCGTCAGAAACACAGACGGCGCGGTCGTGTATGACGCGAACGAGCACAACGCCGATATCTGGAGCGTGACCGGGAAAGTAAAGGGGCGGGTGAATGGTCTATGACAACGTAAAACGCCGATGCGAAGAACGCGGGATAAATATTTACAATCTGGAAAAAGCCTGCGGAATCGGCAGCGGCACGATCAGCAAGTGGAAAATGCGAAAGAATCAGCCAAGCATCAGGACGCTACAACGGATCGCGGCATATTTTCACACAAGCGTAGGAGAGCTGATAGGCGAGGATGCAAGGGGGGACAAAAATGAATCCGAAAGTTATCGAAGAAAAGCGATACTCGACGCTGAACGCCGAAGAAGCGACGCGGCGGCTGCGAGAAGCGGGGATGCGGATCAGACCGGACACCCTGCGGCTTGGGCTGATCGCCGACAAGTTCCCGTTTGGGACGGCGTATCGGACGGAAACCTCGGTCGTGTGCTGGGTCTATCCGCAGAAACTGGAAGCGTGGATCAAAGAATATCTGACAGGAGGGGCAGAAACATGAGGTTTCGGGAAGCGAGGAAAAAGGCCGGCCTGAGCGTGGATGAGGTGTGCGCGGCAATGCACGTGACACGCCAAGCGGTCTACATGTGGGAAAGCGGTCAATCTATCCCGCACGCAGGAAAATTCCAAGAGTTGGCCAAACTGTACGACTGCACGATCGATGAGCTTTTTAAGGACGGCGGCGATGACGATGGGGATTGAGTTAAAAATCGGGCAGCTTGTCAAGCTGGCGGAGATCCTGTTAAAAGACGCGGAAGTCGGCTGTGCGGCACTGGCAGCGCTGAGCGAAGAGCACACGGGGCTGGAAGTACTACAACTGTACGAGCAATTTCAGCGGGCGGCAGACCCGGACGCGTGGGAAGCCGACACGGCAATTGACTTTGTGCTGGAAATGCTGGG
>CAYWVC010000076.1:0-2334 GCA_964461635.1 uncultured Lachnospiraceae bacterium | reverse complement strand
GTAGCACCGCGCCAACGCGCGGCGCATAGAATACCAGAAAAGGAGGCGCAGAATATGCCAAGACAAAAACCGGTGATCCGCACGGTGAGCTATGTGCACTCAAAAGACGGCGGGCTGATCCGTTTTGACGATCTGACCGACGAGCAAAAGCGGCAGGCGGCGACCGAACTGAAACTCCGGCTGCTGCGCACCATGTTTCCGGGGGTTGAATTTTTTGTAAAAAAAGAGGGCGAAACGCCCTGAACGAAAACGGAGGGACAATCATGGCTGAAATGATGCGGAAGAACGAGGCCGTGCGGAAAGAACGGCTGGAACGGGAAGATCGAGAATATCAGGCCGCCATGCGGCGCGTAACAAAAATGCTGGCAATGTTTCTCGGCGGATTTGCCGCGATGCTGACGATCATCTGCTGGGCGGCGGGTGTGACTGACGGTGCGGTCGTGACCGGTGCGCTTGCGCTTGGCGCAACGACCTATGGGGTGCTGTGATGGACGAGAGGATCATAGTCAAGTTTCGGCGGAAACAGCTACGCGGCAGATCGACGCGCTGTATCTGCGCGAGGCCGTCGCGCGGGAAGACATGGAGATTTTAAACAGCATGGATCTCAAAGACACACAGACTGTGCAGGAGCTGGCCGAGGCGCAGACGCGCTACCATAAGATGGCACTCTGACTACAGCACATCTTGGAGGAGGCGGACGATGAAGTATAACAGCATCGACTACCCGGATGAGCGGGCGGCGCGGGAGATCATCGTGGAGCAACCGGGATATGCCGGGAAAAACTACTATCTGGTGCAGTACGCCGGTCAGCGCGTCAACGTCCACTGCGCAGACGTCCCGGCGGCGCTGTTTTACGCGGCAAGACATTGGCACGTGCCATTCCGACGCCCGGAATACCACCAGACTGCGCAGGTGGCCAAGCTTGGCTACAAACCCGGCGGGATCTACGGATAAAAAAAGCCCTCATCCGACGGCAATCGGATGAGGGCGCGGCGAAAGCCGCAAGCATAACAAATGACGATTAAATTATAGCACGATCAATTAAATTTTACAAGAGGAGATAAAAACAATGACACGATTAACGTTCGAGGGCAATTTCTGCGACATTGCCCAATGCGGGGAGCTGACCTGCCCTTGGGACAAAAACTGTATGCAGCGGCAGATCTGGGAGCGGCTGAAAGCCTATGAGGATACCGGCCTCGCGCCGAGCGCCTGCGCGACGGCAGCGAAACTGGAGGGAAATCTGGCCAAAGCCGGATGGACGACGGAGCGACTGGCCGAACTCTGGCAGGCCGACCACACGGGACGAGTGATAATCTTGCCCGCGAAACGCGGTCAGCGCGTGTATTTTGTAATCAAGGACACGCCGGAATTTTACCCGGAGACAAACGGCTGGTATATCGATGAGACGACGATCACCGGCGTGACGGACACGGGCTTTATTGACGAGCCGGACACATTTGAGCAGGACATCGCACCGTGGGAGGCAATCGGCAAGTACGTATTTTTGAGCCGCGAAGAGGCGGAAAAAGCGCTGGAGGCGATGATAAATGACAAATGATGAGATCATCAAGATGTGGCGCATGTGCCAGAAGACCAGGTGCATCGAGTGTAAAGAGAGCATCGATATCGGCCATTGCATGGCTGACCAAATCACGATCGACGATCTCGTTGACCGTCTGGAAGCCCTGATTGCCGAGAATGAGCACTTGCGTGAGGTCGCGAAAATGATTGGCAAGGACAACGATGTCCCTACCAAATGGGTGAGTGTGGAGGAACGGCTGCCGGAGGAAAGCGGCTTGTACCTCACAATTGCTACGGAATCCCCTGTAAGGTGGCTACATGGTTTCGAATCAAACGTCGGGAAGTTCGGCGCATGGTGGGACTATGAGCCGGATGGGACTAAGCACGAGCACTATCGCTTCATCGAGAGTGAAAACATCACCCACTGGATGCCGTTCCCCGGTACTGAGGAAAGCCCCCACCGGGCAGAAAGGATAGAGTATGGCTGAATATCTAGATCGAGAACAAACAATATCGTAGTTTCGGGCGTATTTACACATGGGCGAAGATAGCATCCCGACTGAAATGGTATTAAGTGATCTGCGTTATGTTATCCAGAAAGCCGATGTTGTCCCGGTGCGGCGTGGGCATTGGATTGACTGCGATGACAGTTACGTTGACTATGTCCGTTGCTCAGAATGTGGCGGCGAGTTTATCAACTGGGAAGCTGACTGCGCACACACGGATTTCTGCCCCAACTGTGGGTGCGAGATGAACGGAGGTAGGGAAAATGCGTGACATTACATTTCGAGGCAAACGGACAGACAACG
>CAYWVC010000075.1:0-5139 GCA_964461635.1 uncultured Lachnospiraceae bacterium | reverse complement strand
CTTTCTTTTACAAAAGTTTTCCCCTCAAGCTTTAACTTGGCACTGCTCATTCGTCTGAGCAAGCGGCGAAACGATGAATCAATAGCCTTCTCCTGTGGGAGAAGGGGGACCGCGTTAGCGGTGGATGAGGAGTTGATTTTGTGCGGATTGATCATTCTCTCATACTTCTGCTCCTCAGCAAAACAGCAGGAGCACGAGATAGGGCAGGACCCCGTCAACGTCGTCCCCCTGAGATATCAACAGTATCAGGATGATAATGAGCAGATCCTGCTCTCCGATGCCGAGGAGCGGGGGCTGCGAACCGATATCGGGCGGGCATTGACACGGCTTCGGCTCACGCTTCGGAGGTGAGTCGTTACACGTATCGCAACAGCCGTCCGAGGGCGGCGGCGCGGGTGGAGGCGGCGCGGGGAGCCCCGGAACGATTGCAACGGGCTCCTTTTCGTCCTCCGTGGGAGGCGGCGGTGCGCCGAAGGCAACGCCGGAGTAATTATCGGGTATTATAGGCGGTCTGCGTTGACCGTAAGCCCTGTTGTACATAGCTTTTTCCGTTACCCTCGTCTGCGAAGGCTCCTTTCTTGTGAAGCTTGATGCTGCGGTTATTCGCGCACGGGTGCGTCCGCCTTTGACGTGGCGGCAATAAGGTCCCCGAGCCCGCCGAGGGATAGGATTCTGTCTATCGCCGCCCGGCGCGAGGGGGACATATACGGTTTCAGTGCCGACAGCAGAGCGGAGCGGTGACTTTTTGCGCAGGGCGGCGGAGGTGGCGGATCTCGATGCCCCCTATCCCCGTCACGCGTTGGCGGCGTGCCCGCACTCGACAGGAGCCGCGACATCTCCGACATTACCGACGGGTCTGACGTCAGCTTTGCTATCAGTCCGGAGAGATCGGTGCCGTTGAGCAGGGATGACAGGTCAAGCGCCATTGCCGTTTCCCCCCTTGCGGCGTCCTTGATCGATCATTCGCTCGGTCTCGGCAAGCTCCCCGTCGGACAGCTCGGAGAGCCTTGCCCTGAGCGCGGCGATGTCACCGTCGCTTATCCCGAATTCGGATATTCCGATCCCCGCCTCGCGCAGGACGACCCCGACGACGTATGCGAGCTTGTCGTCGTCCAATGACAAAAGGGCATTTACCGTGCTTCTGTTTATTCGCATATTGACCTCCGTTGCGCCGCGAGCGGCGGCTTGATATTTTCGGAAGCGATTCCGCTTTTGATCTACGCTGACAGTATATGCCGATATTTTCAGAGTGCGACAAAAAATAAAATGTGGACAAACGGGGCTTTCGGTGATATAATAGTAAAAGGAGGGCATTTTTGCCCTCGGAATGGAGAATTTTTTTGGATATCCTTGTTTTTTCCGATTCACACGGGAACGCGGATAATATGCAAAGGGTGATCGACCGCGCGATCTGTCCCCCCGATGCGATATTCTTCCTCGGTGACGGTCTGCGCGACGCCGCTTGGCTCGACCTTCACGGTTCGCCGCTTTATTTCGTGCGGGGAAATTGCGATTTTTTCGGATCGGGGGACGTGCCGAACGAGCTTGATCTTACGCTTGGCGGACTTCACGTATTTGCGGCGCACGGGCATACCTATTCGGTAAAGAGCGGATATTCGGCTATTGTCGAGCGCGCGGCTCGGCTCGGTGTCGATATCGTGCTCTTCGGGCACACTCACAGTGCGCTTGCGGTGACGGTCGCGGCGGGCGAGAGGGTGGGAGATACCGTGCTTCAAAAGCCCTTGCGGATCCTCAATCCCGGCAGCGTCGGCACGGGGCGCTCCGCGACCTTCGGCACCGTGACGTTTCGGAACGGTCAGCTCTTGACCTCGGTTGCCGAGGTCTGAGCACGCGGCATTCGGTAAAGAAAAAGGATCTCCGCGATGGGAGATCCTTTGATCCTTGATTTTTATTCCGCGTCGGCGGCTTCGGCTTGCGCGGCAGCTGCCTGTATCGCGCATTCTGCCTCGTATGCGGCTATGACCGCAGTCTCAAGGGTGCCGCGGAACTGCGAATTGATCGGATGTACTATGTCACGGTAGGTATCGTCGGGGTTTTTACGGCTCGGCATAACGATGAAATACTTGTCGCGCGCGTTTATTACCTTAATATCGTGTACGGCAAGCTGATTGTCAAACGTGACCGAGACGACCGCTTTCATAGGACCTTCTTCAAAGATCTTTCTAACCTTGATATCTGTGATTTCCATGCTTTTTCTCCTTGCAGTAAATATTTTCCGGATTTTCTGATTATATTATAGAATACGATTTTGATGATTATTCAATGACAATGCGTTTTTTCTGTGAAAAAAACGGCGGTTTTATGATGGTCGCGGGAAGGGAGCTCAAATAACTTATGTCGATCGAAAATACACATTACGGCGCGGCACGGCTCGGCAAGATGCTTGCCGACGTGAAGAGCGTGTTTTTTATAGGTATCGGTGGGGTCAGTATGTCATCGCTCGCGTTTCTGACGGCGCGGGAGGGCAAGCGCGTCGGCGGATCGGACCGAACGCCGTCGGCCATCACCGACAAGCTCTCCGCCGCCGGTATAGAAGTGTCCTTCGGTCACGCGGCGTCACATCTTGACGGCTTTGACGCGGCTGTGTATACCGTAGCGGTAGCTCCCGATAATCCGGAGATTCTGCGCGCGCGGGAGCTCGGAATTCCTCTGATATCGCGCGCCGACTATCTCGGATACATTATGACCGGGCGAGCCAATCGGATCGGGGTGTCGGGAATGCACGGCAAGAGCACCTGTACCTCTATGCTCGCGTCGGTATATATGACCGCCGGGCGCGATCCTACCGTGGTGTCGGGGGCGGAGTACCCGCCGATGGGCGGATATTACCGAATAGGCAACGGCGGGGACTTTATTTTTGAGGCTTGCGAATATATGGACAGCTTCCTTGACTTCAATCCCACGACCGCAGTGATTCTGAACGTTGAGCTGGAGCATATAGACTACTTCGGGAGCATCGAACGGGTGAGGAATTCGTACGGGCGCTTTGCCGCCCTTGCGGGAAGTAGCGGCAGGGCAGTCGTCAACGCCGACGATGCCGACGCGATGCGCTCGGTTGAGGGCTTCTCGGGACGAACTGTCACCTTCGGTCTGAAAAATTCTGCCGACTACACGGCACGCAACGTGACGGTCGAGGGGGGATGCACGTACTTCGACGTCGTGCGGGGGAAAGAGCTCCTTGTCGGCGTGAGTCTGCATCACCCCGGAATACATAACGTTTACGATGCGTTGGCGGCGGCGACGGTCGCCGACCTTGACGGTATACCCGCCGAGCTGATCACTCGCGGCTTGGCTGAATTTACCGGAGCGAGCAGAAGGATGCAGTACCGCGGGCGGCTTAACGGGGTCCCGGTGTACGATGATTACGGTCATCACCCGACCGAGATAGCCGCAACTCTATCGGGAGCGCGCGCCCTTTGCGGGGAAGGTCGACTTACGTGCGTTTTTCAGCCCCATACCTATTCTCGCCTGGCGGCATTCTTCGACGGATTCGTTGAGTCGCTCGGGCTTGCCGATCGGGTGATCGTGGCACCCGTGTTTGCCGCGCGGGAGACCGATACCCTCGGCGTCAGCTCCGAGCTGCTTGCCGAGGCATTGGGAGACAACGCCTGCGCTGCGAGCGACCTTGAGGAGACGGCACGGTTGCTTCGGGAAGAGACCGGCGGCAGCGGCTTGACGGTCATTATGGGTGCGGGAGATATCGAGGATATATTCGGAATACTCAAAACGGAGGAGTGATAGGTCGATGCCAAATAACAAATTCAGTGACGAGAGGATAGATTACCTTTTTCGGGCGATACTGACGCTTGAGAATATAGAGGATTGCTACGCCTTTTTTGAGGATCTTTGCACCGTGGCGGAGCTGCAGGAGATGTCGCGCCGTTTGCTGGCGGCAAAGCTCTTGCGCGAGGATTGCGTGTATACCGATATCTCCGCGCAGACGGGACTCTCCACCTCCACCATCAGCCGGGTGAACCGTTGCCTCCGTTACGGGAGCGACGGCTACGTCAAGGCGCTTGAGAAGCTTGAAAGCGAGGATGGCGGGAAATGAGCGGCTACCAAGACGCACTTGCTCGGGTGTACGACCGCTTGAACGCCGAGATAGACTATCGCGCGTGGGCGGATGGGATAGAGGCTATGTTCGACCGCTATCTTACAGCGCGTCCGTCGCTCGTGCTGGATCTCGCCTGCGGTACCGGGCGAATGACCTTTGAGCTTGCCGCCCGCGGCTACGATATGATAGGAGCGGACATCAGCGCCGATATGCTGAGCCGAGCTATGATGAGACAGCTGGACGAGAAGATCCTTTGGCTTATGCAGGATATGCGGAGCTTTGAGCTCTACGGCACCGTCGGGGCGGTCGTGTGCTGTCTTGATGCCGTGAATTGCCTGACGTCGCGGGCAGACCTTGTGGCTTGCTTTTCCACCGTGCGCAATTATCTTGACCCCGACGGCATATTCATTTTCGATATTAACAGCCCATATAAGTTCGAGCGGGTTTTTGCCGATAATGCCTACATACTTGAGGATGACGGGATATTTTGCGGTTGGCAGAACGAATACGATGAAAAGAGCGGTGTGTGCAATTTTTATCTGTCGGTGTTCGTGCGTGAGGAGGACGGGAGCTATATCCGTCGCGACGAGATCCAACGCGAGAAAAAGTATACCGTGCGTCAGATAGAGTCCGCGCTGACAGCAAGCGGCTTGAGCGTGGAGGGGTGCTTCGGCGGATATGATATGAGCGAAGCAACCGAAAAGAGCGAGCGAATTTTCTTCGTTGCCCGCAAAAAATAAAAAAACCTAAAAAAAATAAAAAAAGGTGTTGACAAGCGCGTTTGATTGTGATATAATGCTACTCGTCGCCGCGATAAGCTGTTCGGGAGCATAGCTCAGCTGGGAGAGCACATGCCTTACAAGCATGGGGTCACAGGTTCGAGCCCTGTTGTTCCCACCAACACCTTTACGGCCCGGTAGTTCAGTTGGTTAGAACGCTAGCCTGTCACGCTAGAGGTCAGGGGTTCGAGTCCCCTTCGGGTCGCCATCTTAAATATCAGCACCCTTGCTGACACGCCTCTGTAGCTCAGTTGGTAGAGCAGGGGACTGAAAATCCCCGTGTCG
>CAYWVC010000074.1:0-5321 GCA_964461635.1 uncultured Lachnospiraceae bacterium | reverse complement strand
CGACGGGCTCTACGTCTCCGACCATCATCCCGTCGTAGCTTACGTCAGAATCTGAAAAAGTGCAAATACGCGGCGCGCCCATCCGGGCGCGCCGCGTGTTTGTGTATTTTGAAGACCACCGACAATAACGAAGGGGTAATTTGTTCGGGCAGATCGGTGAAAGCAAGACGTCAAACAGCCTTCTCCTGCGGGAGAAGGGGGACCGCGTCAGCGGTGGATGAGGAGTTACTTTTGCACTAAATGACACCTCATCCGTCAACCTTCGGCTGACACCTTCCCCCACCGGGGAAGGCAACTATCGAGTGATGTCTCATTGGGACAGTGTAACATTATTACTGCACCGGGCTTTCCTCAATTCTCCGCACGGTCAGCGGTCATAACTCAATATCATTTAAGCTCTTCCGCGATACGGATGCACTCGCCGGCAAGCTCCTCAAGCGAGCCGTCGGTGAAGGGCGAGGGTATGCCCGCATTAGCCAAGAGCTCGGGGAACGCCTTCGTCCCGCCACTGCGCGAGAGCTCCACGTAACGCTTGAGCGCGTTACCGTAATCCTCACGCGACAGCTTCAGAAACCAGAGCGACACGGTCTGCGCAAGGCAATAATCAATGTAATAGAAGGGGGATTCGAAAATATGCATCTGATATTGCCATCTCGTGCCCTGCTCAAGGTAAGGGATCCCCGACCAATCAAGGTAGGGACGGTACTTCGCCTCAAGCTCACGGTACGCCGCCTTTCTCTGCTCGGGCGTATATTCCGGGTGCTCGTACGCGATGTGCTGGAATTCATCGACTATCACGCCGTAAGGAATAAACGAAAGTGCCGAGCAAAGGTGCGTGTACTTATACTTATCGGGCTCGGCAAAGAAGCGGTCCATACCGCGCCAGCAGAGAAATTCCATACTCATCGAATGGCACTCCGCCGTCTCCATACCGCCGACGTCAAGCTCCTCGTCACCGTAACGGAAAACGTTGTATGCGGCGTAGGCGTGCCCGAATTCGTGAGTAATAACGTCTATATCCCCCGATCCGCCGTTGAAGTTGGCAAGGATAAACGGCTGTTTTTCCTTCGGGAAGCAGGTACAATAGCCTCCGCCCCACTTTCCGTCACGCGAATCGACGTCAAACGCCTCGGCGTCCTGCATCTCACACATAAACGCCCCGATATCCTCCGACATATCGTCGTACATCAGCTGAGCCTGCTCAAATATCCCGTTCTTATCGAGCATCGGGCGCGGGACCTCTCCGCTGACGTAAACGCCGTCGTCATAAAAGGCTACGCGATCGAGCCCCAGCTCCGCGGCAATCTCCGACTTCAGCTTGGAGACGCAGGGCACGAGGTAACGGCGCACGTTTTCGCGGAAGCGCGCTACCGTCTCGGCATCGTAATCGACCCGTCCCATACGGTAATATCCAAGCTCCACGAAATTCTTATACCCGAGCTTCTTCGCCATACGGTCGCGTATCTTAACGAGGCGGTCGTAGAAGCCGTCAAGCTCGTCCGAAACGCGCTCAAGTCCCTCTCCGATAGCAAACGCCGCGCGTTTTCTGACCTCGCGGTCGCAATCCTCAAGCTTGCCGCGAAGCACGGACAGCGGAAGCTTCTCGCCGTCAAAATCAAACGTCAGCTCGGACATAAACTTGCTGTACTCGGTCGAGACGGCATTCTCCTCCTGCATATCCGCCACGATAGCATCCGAGAAGGTCTTCTCCGACAGCTCGTAAAAGGCGAAGCGACGCGATCCGAGAGCCTCCTCAAGCTCGGCACGGAAGGGTGACGCGAGCATTATCTTACTGTATTCGGTGTTGAGCTGTGCGAACAGGGGACCGTTCTCGTCGTAGTACGCCACCTCCCCCTGATAAAATTCGTTCCTCGTGTCGAGGGTAAAGCGGCAATTTGCGAGTGACGCCGCCTCCGAATAATTTCTCCACTCGTCAAGGAAGGTCTTGCGTGCCGCTATGACCTCCTCGGCGGTTTTTGCCGCAAGTGCGGCAGTGCGGAAGGCATTGAACGCTGCCCTGCCCTCCTCTATCGTATACCTTACGTACGGAATAGCCGAAACCTTCATCTGTTGCTCCTTTCAAGGTGTTTTTCAACCGTATTATATCACACTTGCGGCGACTTTTCAAGCGGGATGAGCACCTTTATCGCTGTCGCCTCCCATCATTTTTCGAAGGGCGTCAAGCGCACGGTCAAGTCCGCCGAGTTCATCAATCAGCCCGCATTCAACGGCGCTCTTTCCGTCAAGAATGCTGCCGATGTCGTTTGCCATCTCATCGGGACGCATCATAAGCTCGGTAAGCTGAGCTTCCGACACGTGCGAATGCGCGGTAATAAAGCGCACGATCCGCGCTTGCATATCGTGCAAATAATCGTAGGTCTGCGGTGCCCCTATGACCGGACCGCTGACCCGAACGGGGTGGACCGTCATGGTTGCCGAGGGCGCAATAAACGACCGTCGCGCCGCCACCGCCAACGGAACGCCGATAGAATGTCCGCCGCCGAGCACGAGCGATACGGTGGGCTTGGTCATAGATGCGATCATCTCGGCTATCGCAAGACCCGCCTCCACGTCCCCACCCATAGTGTTCAGTATAACGAGCAAGCCCTCGATCTCCTCCGATTCCTCCACCGCCACGAGCAGAGGGATGACGTGCTCGTATTTCGTAGTCTTTTGGTTTTCGCCGAGAACGTAATGCCCCTCTATCTGCCCTATAACGTTCAGGCAGTGTATCGCCCCGTGTGCACCGCGCAGCGTCAAGCCGCCGTCGTCACGCACCTCCGTGCCGCCCTTTTTGTCATCCGTATTCATCAAGCTCCGTTCCGTCGCACCGTGCGCGCGGCACGGTACAAGCTCCCTTACATAATATTTTTATTAGTATTTCCCTCAAAATTTTCCCGCTATGCAAGAAATATTCGCCGCGCGCTATTTACAAAAAATAAAATAAATGATATAATAAATCGAATGTGCAAACACAACGCTGAAAAAGGAAGGTAATGATATGGCAAAACAGTTTATCGTTGAGACCTCGGCTCGGCACGTCCACGTTACGCGTGAGACGCTTGACGTTCTTTTCGGAAAGGGCTACGAGCTGACGGTCAAAAAGGAGCTCAGCCAGCCCGGACAGTTCGCGTCGAACGAAAAGATCGACGTGGTGGGTCCCAAGGGAGCTCTTAAGCTCAGCATACTCGGTCCCGTCCGTCCCGCGGATCAGGTCGAGGTATCCTACACCGACGCCCGTGCGCTCGGTATCACTCCCCCCATCCGTGAGAGCGGCGACGTTGCCGGCACTCCCGGTGTAAAGCTCGTCGGTCCCTGCGGCTCCGTCGACATCAGTGAGGGCGTGATAGTCGCGAAGAGGCACATACATATGACCCCTGCCGACGCCGATGCTCTCGGCGTGGAGGATAAGCAGATCGTAAAGGTCAGCCTCGCCACCTCGCGTCCCCTCGTCTTTGACGACGTGGTCGTCAGAGTAAGCCCCAAGTTCGCGCTCGCTATGCATATCGACACCGATGAATGCAACGCCGCCGCCGCCTTTGGCAAGGTCGAGGGCGAGATCGTCGGCTGAACTTCCCTTAAAAAGATAATTTATAATAAGGAGATACAAAGATGAGCAATGTAAGTGAAGCTCCGTACGCTATGAACACTGACGTCGAGCGTATGTGTAAAGTCAGAAAAGGCTGTGATCACGGTCCCGCTCCCATTCCGGAGGAGGGCAAGTGGATCCAGGCAAAGCAGATCACCGATATCTCGGCGTATACCCACGGTGTGGGCTGGTGCGCACCTCAGCAGGGTGCCTGCAAGCTCTCGCTGAACGTCAAGAACGGTGTGATCGAGGAGGCTCTCGTTGAGACCATCGGTTGCTCGGGTATGACCCATTCGGCGGCTATGGCAGCCGAGATCCTTCCCGGTAAGACCATTCTTGAGGCTCTTAACACCGACCTCGTTTGCGATGCGATCAATACCGCTATGCGTGAGCTCTTCCTTCAGATCGTCTACGGCAGAAGCCAGTCGGCGTTCTCGGAGGGCGGTCTTGTCATCGGCGCGGGCATGGAGGACCTCGGAAAGGGCGAGCGCTCCATGGTCGGCACTATGTACGGCACGCGCGAGAAGGGCGTGCGCTACCTTGAGATGACCGAGGGCTACTGCACCAGAATGGGTCTTGACGAAAACGGCGAAGTCATCGGATACGAGTTCGTATCCCTTGGCAAGATGACCGACTTCATCAAGAAGGGTCTTGAGCCCAACGAAGCATACGAAAAATCTAAGGGTCACTACGGACGCTTCGAGGAAGCCGTCAAGTACATCGACCCGCGTAAGGAATAATGGAGGTGGACCCTAATGGCACAGTTTGAAGGTTACGAAAGACGCGAGGCAAAGATCCTCGGCGTACTTAAGGAATACGGCATCTCCTCTATCGACGAGTGCAAGGCTATATGCGACTCCCACGGCGTCGATCCCTACACGATAGTTCAGGAAACCCAGCCCATCTGCTTCGAAAATGCAAAGTGGGCTTACACCGTCGGCGCGGCGATCGCCTTTGCGCAGGCGGAAAAGACCGGCGATAAGTCGGCTGCCACCGCCGCCGCAAACGTCGGTATCGGACTTCAGTCCTTCTGCATCCCCGGCTCGGTAGCCGAGAACCGCAAGGTCGGCCTCGGTCACGGCAACCTCGGTAAGATGCTCCTCTCCGAGGAGACCGAGTGCTTCTGCTTCCTCGCCGGTCACGAGTCCTTCGCGGCGGCAGAGGGCGCGATCAAGATCGCTCTTAACGCCAATAAGGTAAGAACCAAGCCCCTGCGCGTTATCCTTAACGGTCTCGGCAAGGATGCGGCTTACATAATCTCCCGCATCAACGGCTTCACCTACGTTCAGACCGAGTTCGATCCCTACACCGAAACGGTCAAGATCGTAAGAGAGGTTCCCTTCTCCAAGGGTCCCCGCGCGGCTGTCAGATGCTACGGTGCCGACAACGTACCCGAGGGCGTCGCTATTATGAAGCTTGAGAACGTCGGCGTTTCGATCACCGGTAACTCCACCAACCCGACGAGATTCCAGCACCCGGTCGCGGGCACCTACAAGAAATGGTGCAACGAGAACGGCGTGAAGTACTTCTCGGTCGCATCGGGCGGCGGAACGGGAAGAACCCTGCACCCCGATAATATGGCGGCGGGTCCCTCCAGCTACGGTATGACCGATACGATGGGCAGAATGCACTCCGATGCGCAGTTTGCGGGGTCGTCCTCCGTTCCCGCGCACGTTGAGATGATGGGTCTCATCGGTATGGGCAACAACCCGATGGTCGGCGCAACCGTTGC
>CAYWVC010000073.1:0-5383 GCA_964461635.1 uncultured Lachnospiraceae bacterium | reverse complement strand
TCGTATTCTTCTAAGAAAGTCTCCCCGAGATTTCGCGCCCTCCCCTGCGAAAATATGAACTATACGTAACTTTTTGCTCTGCCATTGACATTTTAATTACCGGGCTTTATAATATGCACGATAGTTAAGTAATTAATTAACTAATTTTACGAGGAGGCAGATATATGGATCAGGTCGATGTGAAGGCTCCGCGATCGCCGGACGACCCACGCCCGTTGATGCTCGATATGAAGTTCACCGTGCGCGCGTGGGAGGAATACGTCAACCGTTTAGCGGCGGAGGCGGGAATCCCCGGGAGCTACCGCCCGATAGTGACCTTTCTCGCCCATCATCCGGGGGCAAATCAGCGAATGATAGCCGAACACAACCGCGTAACGTCGGCTGCAGTCAGTCAGACGGTGCGCGATATGATAAACGAAGGCTACATTTACCGCGAATCGGACAGCGACGACCTCCGCGCCTCAAGGCTCTTTTTGGCGGAAAAGGGACTTGTCGTGGACGGCAAGCTTCGCTCAAAGGTCGGTGACGCCGAACGCGCGATAAGCTCGGCGCTCTCGCCCGAGCAGCTTGCGGAGTTCACGAATACCCTTCATTTAATATACGGCGTAATAAAGGAGAGATCGGTTTGATGAAAAACGCTTTGATCGTGAAAGGAGGAGCCCCGATCTCCGGGGCTTTACGGTAAAATATGCTGAAATATCTGAAAAAGTATTGGTATTGGTGTTTGCTTGCGCCGCTGTTTATGGTCGGGGAGGTCACGATGGATCTGATCCAGCCCGACCTTATGGCGTCCATCGTGGACGACGGCGTGCTCGGCGGCAACGTCGATCTCATCATCGGCACGGGTCTGCGTATGATATTGCTCGTCCTGTTCGGCGGCACGTGCGGCGTGCTTTGCGGTGTGTTTACGAACCTTGCGTCGCAGCAATTTGCAAACGATCTGCGCAAGGACCTCTTCGCTCACATTATGAATCTGTCCTTCAAGGACACCGACAAGATCTCCACCGGATCGCTCGTGACAAGGCTCACGAACGACGTGACGCAGGTGCAGAATATGGTATCTATGTCGATACGCGGGCTTATAAGAAACTCGGTGATGTTTATCGGCGGCATTGCGATGCTCTTTATGCAATCGCCCAAGTTCGCGCTCGTGACCGCCTGTGCCCTTCCCTTCGTCATCTTCTTCGTGTTCTTCTTCCTCAGAAAAGCATCGCCTATGTTCACGGCGGTGCAGGATAAGCTTGACGGCGTGAACAACGTGATGCAGGAGAACGTCGCGGGAGCAAGAGTCGTGAAGGCGTACGTCAAGGAGGAGCACGAGATATCGCGCTTCGACCGTGCAAACGACGCACTCTGCCGCGTGAACCTGAAGGTTCAGCACCTGCTCGCCTTTATGGGTCCCTGTATGAACATAGTCCTCAACATCTGCGTGGTGGCGGTCATCTTCATCGGCGGTCTGACGGTGCGCGACGGCGGCTCGATGAAGCCCGGTGAGGTCATCGCCGCGATAACCTACGTCTCTATGATCCTTCACGGCGTCGTATTTATGGCAAACATTTTTCAGACCTTCACCCGTGCCCGGGCGTCGGTCGCGCGTATCAACGAGGTGCTTGCGTGCGAAACGAGCGCGGTCGGCGGCGGCTTCAACGGCAAGACCGCGCGTGTCGGCGAGATCGAATTCCGCAACGTCAGCTTTGCCTACCCCGGCTCATCCGACGGCTCGGAGGTGCTGAAAAGCATAGACCTCAAGATCGGCGGCGGCGAGACCTTTGCGATACTCGGCGCGACCGGATCGGGCAAATCGACCCTTGTGAACCTCATCCCGCGCTTCTACGACGCGACCGAGGGCAATATCCTGATCGACGGTATCAACGTCAAGGACTACGACGTCAAGGCTCTGCGTGACAAGATCGCGATAGTGCTTCAGAAGGCGGAGCTCTACTCCCGCCCGATAGAGGCGAACATACGCTGGGGTAAGGACGGTGCGACGAAACAGGAGATAAAGGATGCTGCCACCGTTGCGCAGGCGGACGACTTTATCTGCTCTACGGCCAACGGCTACTACACCCACGTGACCGAGGGCGGGCACTCGCTCTCGGGCGGGCAGAAGCAGCGCATCTCGATCGCCCGTGCGATCCTGCGCGACGCCGAGATAATGATATTCGACGACTCAACGAGCGCGCTCGACCTCGGAACCGAGGCACGGCTCTACGAGGCGCTTTCAAGTGCCAAGCCCGGCGTGACGAAGATAATAATAGCTCAGCGTATCGCGTCGGTAAAGAATGCCGACCGCATCGCGGTGCTGGAGGACGGCGCGATCTCCGCCATCGGCTCGCACGACGAGCTGATGAAGAGCTCGTCCGTTTACCGCGATATTTACAGATCCCAGCTTAAGGATGACTGAAAGGAGGCTTGCCGGTTATGAATAAGGATATAAAGAATGATAACGTCCCGCGCGGATTCGAATCGGGACCGACCGATCAGGTGGCTTTCAAAGCCGCCGATATGCAACGCGACCGCACTCGCGTAAACTTTCGCGGACCCGGACGCGGCGGTCCCCCGGGAAGAGGTCAGACCTTTGAAAAACCAAAGGAAGGAAAACGGACGGTTGCAAGGCTCCTGCGCTATTTCAGCACCGAAAGGGTTCTTCTGATCCTTCTGATCGTTTCGGTGCTTGCCGTGACGGGCGCGTCGCTTGCCGCCCCGGTGCTTCAGGGTAACGCGGTCGACTACATCAAGGGCATCTTTGACCTCAATTCGGCAGAAATACCCGACTCCGACCTTGTTGCCATAGAGTGGGAGAAGCTTTGCGTGACCCTTGCCGTAATGCTTGCGGTCTATCTGATCAACGTGGGCTTTTCGCTTGCGCAGTCGCTCTTTTCCGCAAACCTCAGCCAACGGATAGTGCGAAAGATGCGTCACGACCTGTTTGAGAAGATCGACAGGCTCTCCATAAAATACCTTGACACCCACTCTAACGGCGACGTTATGAGCCGTATGACCAACGATATAGAGAACGTTTCGAACACCGTGTCGCAGAGCCTCGGGTCACTCGTTTCGGGCGTACTGACCGTTATCGGAACGGTGGTGATAATGTTCGTCTACTGCTGGCAGCTCACCCTGATCACTATGCTGACGGTCGTGCTGACTCTTGCCGTTACAAAGCTCCTGTCGAAGGTGATGCGTAAGATATTCCGCCGCCGCTCCGAGGTGCTCGGTCAGCTCAACGGTCATTCGGAGGAAATGATCACCGGGTACCGTTCGATTGTGGCGTGTAACAAGCAGGATGACGTTATCGCCGAGTTCAACCGCACCTCCGACGAGCTTACCTCGGTCGGGATAAAGGCGGAGATCCTCGGCGGATCTATGGGACCTATTATGAACGGTATCTCGAACGTCGGATTCGTTATCGTTGCGGCTTTCGGCGGATATTTCGCCCTGCCGAGCGTCGGTATCATCAGTGTCGGTATGATCTCGATGTTCATAATCTTCGCAAAGCAGTTCTCGCGCCCGATCAATGAGATCGCACAGCTCTACGGTTCGCTTCAAACGGCGCTCGCGGGTGCCGAGAGGATATTTGAGATCCTCGATCAGCCGAACGAGGATGACAGCGGTGAGCGCGAGATGACCGACGTCAGGGGCGAGATATCCTTTAGGAACGTCAACTTCTCCTACGTACCGGGCAAACAGGTGCTCTACGACTTCAACCTTGACGTCCGCCCGGGACAAAAGATCGCCCTCGTCGGTGCGACCGGCTCGGGCAAGACGACGGTCGTCAACCTGCTGATGCGGTTCTATCCCGTCGATTCGGGCGAGATATTGATCGACGGGGTAAATATCGCCGATCTGAAGCGCGACGATCTGCGTCATAATACCGCAATAGTGCTTCAGGATACCGTTCTGTTCTCGGATACCGTAGGTAACAATATCAAGTACGCGCGCCCCGACGCCTCCTACGAAGAAACGGTCCGCGCCGCAGAGATGAGCAACTCCGCGCACTTCATAGATAAGCTGCCGCAGGGCTACGATACTCAGTTGCGTCAGGCGGGCGCGAACCTCTCGCAGGGACAGCGACAGCTCCTCGCCATCGCCCGTGCCATCCTCGCCGATCCGAAGATACTTATCCTCGACGAGGCAACGAGCTCGGTCGATACGAGAACCGAGAAGAATATTCAGGACGCTATGGTCAACCTGATGAAAAACCGCACGAGCCTTATAATCGCGCATAGACTTTCCACCGTCCGCGATGCCGACGTTATCGTCGTTATGGACCAAGGGCACGTCGTCGAGGTCGGTAACCACGATCAGCTCCTCGCCTTGAAAGGAACCTACTATAACCTCTATATGACCCAATTTGCAGGTAATCGGACTTGAGACGCGGGAGCCTTCTTAGAAGAATACGAAAGCGTGGGGGAACCTTCTTAGAAGAAGGTTCCCCCACACCCCTTCGAAGAATTTTAAACCATTATTGCTAAGGGTAAAACCCACTAAAAGGTTTGACCGAAACTTTCTCACGGTCTTAGGTCGCAAAACGGGTATTGACTTTTTAAAGGTTTGGGTGTATAATACGATCGTTACAAAATAAATATCTGCCACCGGGCAGATCGATGCAGAAGCATCCTCGGCACGCCGTTAGGTCATTGAAGGCGCTGTCGGCGGGTGCCTTATTTTTTTATTTCGGAGGATCTTCGCAATGCCAAACCCTTTCAAACGGAGCTTTTGGGCTCTGTCGCGCACCGACGCCGTCCTGCTTTCGGGCTCGGTCGCCGCCATCGTTTTGTCATTCTTCGCCTTTGGCGGAGGAAACTACCTTACCCTTGCCGCATCACTGATCGGCGTAACGTCGCTGATATTCAATGCCAAGGGCAAACCGATCGGGCAAGTTCTGATGATCGTATTCAGCCTGCTTTACGGCGTGATCTCGCTGTCGTTCGCCTATTACGGGGAGATGATCACCTACCTCGGTATGACCGCGCCGATGGCGGTGGTGTCGCTGATCTCGTGGATACGGCACCCGTACGGGTCGCGCGGGTCGGAGGTGCGCGTGAACGAGCTCCGGCGCGCGGAATGGTTTCTTCTCGCGGGCTTAACGGCTGTCGTTACATTCGCGTTCTATTTTATCCTGCGTGCCTTCAATACCGCAAACCTCTTTCCAAGCACCGTGTCGGTGGCGACAAGCTTTTTTGCGGCTTATCTGACCCTTCGGCGGAGCGAATATTTCACCCTTGCCTACGCCGCGAACGACGTCGTGCTGATCGTTCTTTGGAGTCTTGCAACGGCAAGCGACCGATCGTATACGTCGGTGGTGATCTGCTTTGCGATCTTTCTCGTAAACGACGTTTACGGGTTCGTAAGTTGGCGACGGATGAAGAAAAGGCAACGG
>CAYWVC010000072.1:0-5416 GCA_964461635.1 uncultured Lachnospiraceae bacterium | reverse complement strand
AAAATAATTCGATTTCGTCATCGGACGGAGCTTTGAGGCACCTTGCTTCAGGCTCCGCCCGACCTGTTTTTTTCGGGCAAACCGACCGTAAACGAAAAACGGGATTTACAACGCCGGATTTATGTGGTATAATGCTATTATATATCCTCGGGAACGAGAGGAGCTTTTCGTGAGTATAATCAGATTTTCGCCGGGCGACCTGCTTGAGCTGAAAAAGCCGCATCCCTGCGGCTCGTCGGTCTTCAGGGTCGTAAGATCCGGCAGCGACGTTCGACTTATATGTACCGGCTGCGGAAGGGATATGACCCTTGACCGACTTAAGGTCGAAAAAGCGATAAAAAAGGTCCTGCCGCACTGTGGCGACGGGGATCGAAAGGAAGGTTCAGCCGATGAGCAAGGATAACGCAAGCCCCGCCGTGTGCGTTGAGTGCGGCGGACCCGTAACGCACAAAACGGGCATTATCACGCATATGCGGCGCAAGAAGAAGGGTTACGTTTGCGCCGAATGCACCGAAAAGGAAAAGATGAAAAAGATGAGATACGATACCCCCTCCGCGCACCCCGAGCCCGAGGTGCTCTCGCCGCTGATCGGCGAAAAGCCGACCTTCCGCGCACGCTTTCGCCGCACCTTCGGCGAATACGGCTACCTGCTATTCGCCTTCTTTATCCCCGCCATACTGATGTATTTGATCTACGCCTCGATGGGGATCTGGCCGATCGGCGAGAGCTCGGTGCTCGTGCTCGACCTCAACGGTCAGTACGTGAGCTTTTACGAGGGCTTGCGCAACGCCCTGACCGGGGATATGAGCCTTCTCTACTCCTTCAGCCGAGCCCTCGGCGGAGAGTTCCTCGGTATGTACGCATACTACCTTGCGAGCCCGTTTGCGATGATCGTCGCGCTCTTCCCGCAGAGTATGATACTTGAGGCTCTGTTGGCGATATTCCTGCTCAAAACCGGGATCTGCGGCGTGACGTTCGGCTTCTTTTTGCACCGTCATTCGTCGGACAAGCCGACCTTCAGCCGAATCAACGTCGTGACCTTCTCCTGTATGTACGCCCTCTCCGCCTACTGCATAGTGCAACAGCACAACTCGATGTGGATAGACGCGGTGATGTGGCTCCCGCTCGTCACCTTCGGGCTTGAGGAGCTGATCAAGAAGGGGCATTACAAGCTCTACACGGCGTTTTTGGCGCTGACGCTCTTCAGTAACTTCTACATCGGCTGGATGGTATGCATCTACTGCGTGGCGTACTTCCTCTTCTATTACTTCAGGAACAACGAGAACGGCAAGAATAACCCGAAGGGTGAGCTCACCCACTTTGCAAAGTCGTTCCTGCGCTTCGCCTTCTTCTCGGTGCTGGCGGCGGCGATGGCGGCGGTCATATTGCTGTCGGCATACTACTCGCTGACCTTCGGCAAGACGACCTTCTCCACCACCAATTGGTCATTCTCGACCAACTTTGACCTGCTTGACATATTCGTCAAGTTCCTTCCCTGCTCCTACGACACGGTGCGCCCCGAGGGTCTGCCGTTCGTCTACTGCGGGATGCTCACGCTGTTGCTCATTCCAGTATTCTTCTGCAATCCGCGCTACTCGGCGCGGGAGAAGATATGCTCGGGTGTCTTCATCGCCTTCTTCCTCCTGAGCTTTCTGATCCGTCCCGCCGACCTTGTGTGGCACGGATTCCAGCGTCCGAACTGGCTGAACTACCGATACAGCTTTATGCTAAGCTTCTTCCTGCTGACCCTGGCTTACGAGGGCTTCCTTGAAATCCGGCGGGTGCGCTCGGGAGTGATGTTCTGCAGCTCGGCGGTCATAGTCGCCCTGCTTGCCGTGGCGCAAAGGTCGGAGTTCTCGACCTTCATCCTCGGCGACAGCTCCTACCACCGCGATCACGAGGTCGGCAAGCTGCTCGACCTTGAGTGCGTGTGGCTCTCGGTCGCCTGCGTCGGCGTATACCTCGCCCTGCTCTGCGCGATAAAGCACGCGAAGAAGCCGCGGGCAGTCTCGGCTATCCTTGCGGTGCTGATCTGTGCCGAGCTCTTCGGCAACGGGCTTTGCAACTGTCTCGACCTCGGAGCCGACGTTGTGTACACGAAGTACACGACCTACCACAACGCGATCGACCCCTTGCGTGAGACGGTCAACACCGTGCAGGACAGCGACCTGTCCTTCTACCGTCTGGAGGAGCTTACCCACAGAAAATCAAACGATAATATGGCGCTGAACGTGCACGGTCTGACGAGCTCGACCTCCACCCTCAACGCCACGACGATAAGATTCCTGAAGAATATGGGCTACTTCGGCAAATCGCACGAGACAAGGTACTACCCCGGCAACGCGGTGTCCGATTCACTGCTCGGCGTGAAGTACGTTCTCGCCCCGCTTGACGACAGCAGTGCCGAATCAAGGGCAGCCACCTTCCTGCTCACCGACCCCGAGCTCTACGAGGAATATTATTCCGACGACGGCTACACCGTCTACCGCAACCTCTACGCGCTGGCACTCGGCTACGCCGTGAGCGGTAATATCAAGGATATTGAGATGTCGGACTATCAGAACCCCTACGAGCGGCTCAACGCCATCGTGACGGCAATGCTCGGATCGGAGACCGAGATAGAGGTATTCAAGCCCATGACCGGGCAGACCGTATCGACGAGCAACGTCACGAAATCCAACGGCACCCCAACCTCGACCTCGAATTACAAATATCCCTATATCAACTACGCGAAATCAAGCGACAATTCGACCGCCTACGTGCGGTATACGCTGACCGTTCCCTTCATCGACACGCCGGAGGACGTCCGCGATCAGATCGCAAACCGCGGCGACACCGATTACGATGAGGACTACGACGAGGAAGAAGAGGAGGACGACGAGGGCGTCGCCGTCGAATATCAGTACGTTTTCTTCTACCTGCCGAGCGAATTCCAGCGCGAATTCACCTTCAGCGCACCGACCGGATCGTACGGCAACGTCTACGGCGGCGGATCGGAGCGCGCCCTCTTCCTCGGCAAGGTCGCGGAGGGCGGCCGTGCGACCGTCACCCTGACCCTTCAGTCGCAGAACCTCTACGTCACCGACGGCGTACCGCTCTTCTACTACCTTGATTGCGAGGTGTACAAGGACGTTATGACCCGCCTTGCGAGCTCGCAGCTCGTGATCGACGAGGGCTACACCGACGATCACCTTACGGGCACGATAACGACCGAGGGCGCGACCACCGTGTTCACCTCCATTCCCTACGACGAGGGCTGGATAATCAAGGTCGACGGCAAGCGGGTCGATACCCTCGGCGTAATGACCGACAGCACCCTCGGTGAGAAGTCTACCGACGGCGCGGTGATCGCCTTCGATATCTCGGACGGCGGCACGCACGAGGTGGAGCTGCTCTACCGCCCGAAGACCTTCACGGTCGGGCTTGCCCTCTCGATCTTCGGGATCCTGCTGTTTGTACTGATCATAATATTTGAGAAAAAGCTCGATCGCTTCCTCGGACGGATATTTATGCCGATAACGATTCCCGATCCCCCGGCAGGCGGATATACCGACGCGCTTGACGGAGAGGACGGTACCGACGCCGAAGGCGAAAGCAAAGGCGAAGGAGAAGCTCCCCCGCCCGACGGCAGTGAGCCGACCAAGCGGACGGTGACCGTTCCGCGCGGAGATACCGTTCCCGCCGACCGCAACCTTGAGCCGGCGGAGCCCCTGCCAGACGGGGCGTTTCTGACGGCAGACGACCTCCCCGACGGGGAGCCGACGGCGGCGATACCGAACGAAAACACCGAAGATAACGGAGAATAATAATGTTTTACTATATCAAAGGAACCCTTGAGGTGAGCGACCCCACCTTCGCCGTGATAGACGCGGGCGGAATCGGATACCGTATGACGGTCAGCCAAACGACGCACGATACCCTGCCCCCGGTCGGAGCGCAAGCCAAGCTCTTCACCTACCTCTCGGTACGTGAGGACGGAATAGAGCTCTTCGGCTTTGCCTCGCAGGAGGAGCTGTCGGCGTTCAGGCTCCTGCTCGGCGTATCGGGCGTGGGCCCGAAGGTCGCCGTTGCCGTGCTGTCCTACCTCACCCCCGACAAGCTTGCGATCGCCGTCTGCTCGGAGGACAAGAAATCGCTCTCCAAGGCGAGCGGAGTCGGAGCAAAGACCGCCGCAAGGATCATCCTTGAGCTCAAGGACAAGCTCAGTGCAGACGCCGCGGCGTTTGCGAGCACGGATACGGCGGCTCCCTCCTCCCTTTTGGATGAGCACAGCGAGCTTAACGACGCGATAGAGGCACTGTCGGTCGTGGGCTATACCCGTGCCGAGATCCTCTCCGCTCTGCGCGACGTAAATACCGCCGGTATGTCGGTGGAGGAGATCTTTAAGGCGGCGACCAAGCGCCTTGTCCGCAGATAACGTCGCCGAGAAAGGAGAATGAACGGATATGCCGGAAGAACTCGACCTTGAAAACCGAATAGTTTCGTCCTCCTATACGCCTGAGGACACCGATATCGACCTTTCCCTTCGCCCGCATCATCTTGAGGAATACATCGGGCAGGATAAGGTCAAGGAGAATCTTAAAATATATATCGAAGCCGCCAAGCAACGCGGCGAATCGCTCGACCACGTGTTGCTCTACGGTCCCCCGGGACTCGGAAAGACCACGCTTGCCTTTATAATAGCCGCCGAGATGGGCGTGAACGTCCGTATTACCTCGGGCCCCGCGATAGAGCGCCAAGGCGACCTTGCCGCTCTGCTGACCAACCTCAACCCGGGCGACGTGCTCTTCATTGACGAGATTCACCGCCTGTCGCGCTCGGTTGAGGAGATCCTCTACCCCGCTATGGAGGATAACTCGCTCGATATCATTATAGGTAAAGGTCCCGCGGCACGGAGCATACGCATCGACCTCCCGCGCTTTACCCTCGTCGGCGCGACTACCCGCGCGGGTCAGTTGACCTCTCCCCTGCGCGACCGCTTCGGCGTTATGCTGAAGCTTGAGCTTTACTCGCCCGAGGAGCTTGCCTCTATCGTCACGCGCAGTGCAACCATTCTCGGTATTGAGATCAGCGGGGACGGAGCCTACGCCATCGCCTCGCGCTCACGCGGTACGCCGCGTATCGCCAACCGATTGCTCAAGCGGGTGCGCGACTTTGCGCAGGTGGCGGGCAACGGCTCGATCGACTCCGCGATCGCGAGCTACGCCCTCGATAAGCTTGAGATCGACGAGCTCGGGCTCGATGAGACAGACCGTAAAATGCTCCGCACTATTATAGAATTCTACGGCGGCGGACCCGTCGGACTTGAGACCCTCGCCGCGACCGTCGGTGAGGAGGCGGTCACACTTGAGGACGTCTACGAGCCCTACCTGATGCAGCTCGGCTACCTCTCGCGTACGCCGCGCGGCAGATGCGC
>CAYWVC010000071.1:0-5422 GCA_964461635.1 uncultured Lachnospiraceae bacterium | reverse complement strand
GCTATTTCAAGTATGCGGCGTTCCGCCTCGTCGGTGCGGAGGCGGTCGGCGGCGTACTGTTTGCGCAAGAGCGTATCGGGCAGGAGCGTATCGTACTTTTCGAACAGCGGGACCTCGCCTTTAGCGACGAGCGTGGCGGGGTCGATCCCGTTTTGAGTGACGTCACGGGCGAGCCCCTCGACGAGCTCCCGATCGGATGCGCCGTCAAGCTTAAAGGTTATATAACAGCACCCGTCGAACTCTATCTTTGATATCCCGTACCTTGCGGCGTTGGCGGCAAGGTATTTTCGCAAGGTGCGGAAGGAGCGCGTTCCGAGCCACGGGAAGAGGCAACGGGTATACCCCCCGAGGTCGATCAGCGAGTGCTCGGTCATTCCGCTTGCCCGTGCGATGCTCCGCGCGGCGGCAAGCCGCGCGCGGGCATTCGGCTTAAGGTAGGGATAGTCGGTATCCTCGATAAGGATGCGGCGCATACGCTCAAGGATCCGCGTGTCGATCTCGCCGTAGTCACCGGGCCACGAGATCTCCATCTTCCCCTCCACGCGCTTGACGTAGATCAGTCGGTGCCCGACGTCGACCTCCTCGACCTCCCAGACCCTGCCGGCAAGGGCAAAACGGTCGCCGATCGGGGGCGGCGAGGTGATGGTGCCGATCTCCTCCGAGCCCTCACGCACCGTGAAATCCTCGGTATCCTTAAAGACAGCGTAGAATTTAAAGGTCCCGATCAGCCGCTCTCCCGCGAGCCCGACGATCAGACCCTTTTCCTCCGTCATCTGCAAATAGTCGTTTTTGATCATAGAGATGAACAGGGTCCGAAGGTCCTCGCGGCTCACCTGCTCAAACGGTGGCAGGGACAGCAGCCGGTCGGCGAGCTGCTTCGGGGTCAGCTCACCCGAGGCGGCGAGTACCGACAGCGTTTGGTGGAACAGAAGGCTGAACGGCAGGCTCTTGCGCTTCGGGGGCTCGATAAATCTTTCCTCAAGGTAGAGCTGCACGATCGCGATCGCGCGCAGGAGCTCCCACGGAATGAGCTGAGGCAACGGCGCGTTCGGCAGAGCCTCCTCCTCGCGAAAGACCATCATCATCTCGGGCGGATCGCCGCGCCGTCCGGAGCGCCCGAGCCGCTGAAGGAAGCTTGAAACCGAGCAGGGGGCTCCCATATGCCCGATCCGCTCCAGCCGACCGAGGTCTATGCCGAGCTCCATCGTAACGGTGGCGCAGGTCACGGCGCGGACGTCGCCGTCCTTCATCTTCGACTCCGCCTCCTCCCTCAGCGCGGCAGAGAGGTTGCCGTGGTGGATCAGAAAAATATCGGGATCGCCGCGCACCGCCGCGATCTGGCGCAGGGTGGCGGTCAGGTACTCGGTCTCCTCCCTTGAGTTGGAGAAAACGAGAGCCTTCTTGTCCTTCACGCAATCGTACATATATTCGTAGCCCGCGTCAAGCTCGGCGGCGGGCTGCTTCGGGAGCTTGAATTTGACCCCCTCCACGGGGGCTTGCACCGGGTTGAGGTTCTGAATGTAAAAATGCTCCAACCCGAGCCTCCATCTGACCTTCTCGGGCGGCAGACGGGGAACGTCCACCGTCACGCCGCGTCCGCCCGACAGCCAATTTGCGGCACTGTCGGGGTCACCGACGGTGGCGGAGAGCCCTATCCGCCTCGGTGAGTGCCCGATCGCGCGGTCGATCCGCGCAAGCTGGCAGATTATCTGATTCCCGCGATCCGAGCCGGTCAGGGTGTGTATCTCGTCGATAACCACGAACCGCAGGTCGGAAAAGAGCCGCGGGATATCGTTCGGTCGGTTGACCAGAAGGCTCTCAAGCGACTCGGGCGTGATCTGAAGTATCCCGCGCGGTGAATCAAGCAGCTTTTGCTTGTGCGACCGAGCCACGTCGCCGTGCCAATGCGTGACCGGAATGCCCGTCGCGTCAAGCAGGTCGTCAAGGCGCAAAAACTGATCGTTTATCAGTGCCTTCAACGGCGCGATATAGAGCACTCCGACACTCTGCGGCATATCGCGGCAGAGCTCGGCTATCACGGGGAAGAACGCCGCCTCGGTCTTGCCGCTTGCGGTCGATGAGGTGAGCAGCAGATCGTGACCGTTCTCGAAAACCGTTTTCGCCGCCGCTATCTGTACCTCCCGCAGGGAGTCCCACGAATGCGCGTAGATATATTCTCTTATGAAATCGGGAAAGAGCCCGAAGATCCTGTCAGCCTCTGTCATCCTTTCGTCCTTTCAAGCAAGCTCAAAGCTCTATGTCCTCCGGGTCGAAGCTCCCGGGGGCGGGGGTCTGCGGAAGTGCGCCCGTACTGCCGCCTTCGGCTCGCGCAGCCTCCTCGGGCTCTCCGTGCGCCAGGGTCACGCTTCCCGTGAGGTCGGAAAAGCTCACCCCGGGGTTCTGAAGCAGTATATTCAGCACCGTCATATAGTCGCGCAGCATCTCGCGCGGGGTGATCATCGAATCGGCTCCCGCCCGCGACAGGCAGATCCCGAGGAACTCGGTCATCTCGCGCTCGTCGATGCGCGGAGTCCAGGAATAATTCTGCCCGTGAAGCCGAGTGATTCGCACGATAAGGGCAAAGAGCTCGTCGTCCGACAGGCGCTTGAGCCTTATCACGGGACCTATAAGGTTCGTATATCCCTCGGCGGCGAAGCGGCTGTCGCAAAGGCGGGAGCGCAACGCCTCGTAGCCGAAGAGCCCGCGCCTCGTGTCCTCCAAAAACTGCGGCGTACCGCCGAGGATGAGGTCAAGCCCGGGGGCGCGCCCCTGAAGGGTGTCGTTGAACATCGAAAGGATCTTCTCGTAGTTATTCTCCCGGCTGACGCGGTGGGTGATCTTGTAGAGGTTCACGCACTCGTCGATGAAGACCACGAGCCCGCGGTAGCCCATCCTCCGCACGAACGCCGCCCAAAGCTTCAGAAAATCGTACCAGTTATCGTCGCATATGATGACCGAAACGCGAAAGCCGAGCGCCGACTGCGCCTCGGTCTTGGTTGCAAATTCACCGCGCAACCAACGCAGACAGGCGCTCTTTTTCACGTCGTCCCCCTCGACGTAGGCGCGGAAGTACGCGGTTATCACACGGGCAAAGTCAAATCCGCCGACAAGGAGCTCCATCTCCCGCAGCTCGTCAAGGATCGCCGCCTCAAGCGCGGAGTCAAGAGCCTCCTGCCCCGCGCCCGAGTGCGAAACGAGAAGCGAGGCGCGGAGCTCCTCCACGTGACGTGCGATAATGCGCGGGAGCGCCCCGCCGTCGGGCGAAGCCTTGGTCGCCAGATTCTTCATCAGCTCGCGGTAGGTCGCGACGCCGTTGCCTCCCGTGCCGTAGAGCCTGCGCTCGGGCGAGAGGTCGCAATCGGCGGTCACGAAGCCGCGCTCAAGCGCATATCCGCGCATAAGCTGCATAAGAAAGCTCTTGCCGCTTCCGTATCTCCCGATGAGAAAGCGCATACAGCCCCCGCCCTCGTTCACAAGCTCAAGGTCGGACAGCATAGCGGAGATCTCCGCCTCCCGACCTATCGCGATATACGGAGCTCCGACGCGCGGCACGACCCCCGCCGCCACCGACGCAAGCAGAGACGACAGGACCCTTTTCGGTACCTTCTGAATATTGTTATCGGTCATTCAAATAACTCCCTGTATTCTTCGATCACCGCGTATCCGCCGTCGACCGCCTCAAGTATCACGTCGCCGACCGCATCCGCGGCTATTTCGTTTATTTCGTCGGCCAAGGAATCAAGCAACCTTGACTCCCGTTCGGCTATCGCGCGCTCGGCGGCAAGATCGCCGTTGAGCGCGGCATTAACGAGCTCCATACGGTGCCCGAGTAGTTCGCAAAGCCCCGTTTCCCCGTCGGCTTCGCCCGTCTGCTCGATGGGTGTCGCCGCAATCTCGGCTGTTTCGGCAGTCGGATCCTCAAACGCCTCCACAAGGCGCTTGGTGGTGTCCCACGAGCGTTCCTCTATCGCGGCGGCGTTCTTCGGGGAGAGGGGGACGTGCGGCACGTCGTAAAGCTTCTCGTACTCGGGAACCCGGGCGGAAGCCGACGCGTGCTCCGCCGCCCTGACCGTCGGTAAAGCCGCCGCAAAGTAAGCATCCGCCGCCTCGGTCACGCTCTTCGGCAAGCCGAATACACCGAGCCTTGACCGTATCCCGAGGTAGGCGCGGAGCTTGTTTTCGGCATACTTCAGCACGTCGGCAACGAGAAAGCGCAGCTCGTGCGAGCGCGAGAAGGAATAAAAGCTTATCTCCAGCCGACGCTTCAGCCCGGAGGCGCAAAGCGCACCCGAGTATGCGTCGCGCGTGACGCGATTTTCACGCAGAGCGGCGGAGGAAAGGAGCATCCCGTCCCCCGAGCACCGCTCTATCACCGCCGCCAACGCCCCGGGAAGGTGCTTTTCGTAGAGCGGAAGCGCCTCGCCCGCGGCAAACTTGCTCTTTTTGTAATCGTAGCTTGAGCAAAAGCGGATCAGCGCGTGAGCGTAGCCGATCGACAGTCCGTCCCCGTCGCCGTAGTATATATAAAATTCCTTCAGCGAGGACAGATCGGCGATCCCGAGATCGCACATACCGGCGGGAGGGGGCAGACGGTGGATCAGCGAATAGTCACAGATCCAATCCGAAAGGTAGCGGTCAAGCCTCGGGTAGATCTTGCGGTAGTTCTCCCAGATCGCGCAGAGCTGAGCCTGTCCGTGCGAGGGGGCGATCGCGTCGCCGAGGTTGATGAGCTCGAAAATATAGAGCAGAACGTAGCTGTAATCGACGTCGGAGGGAAAGCGCCCGCGCTTTACCTCGCTCCTCCAATAAAGATAGTAGGCAAGCTGCGCGTCGGAGAGCTGAACGTACTGCGGAACGTACGAGAAGAAGGCAACGTGTCGGCAGGGTGAGCCCTCCGCCGAAAGGAGCCTCAGCGCGTCACGTCTGAATTCCTCGTAATAGTTGTAGCTGTTTCGCCAACGAAGCACCCGAACGTGCCCGATCAGCGGCGATACGGGAACGTATTCAAACTCAAGGTCGCCGTTGCCCTCCCCGTTGCCGCTTTTGTCCCCTCCGGATCCGCCGCCGCGCGGGGGAGAAGCAGAGCCGATTGCGGGAGCGGAAAGCCGCCGCTCGGCATCGCCGTGACTTCCGCCGTCGGAAGAGCCGACGGCGGAAGAGCCGACTGCGGAAGAGTCGACGGCGGAAGAGCCGACTGCGGAAGAGTCGACGGCGGAAGAGTCGACGGCGGAAGAGTCGGAGCAGACCTCGACCGCGGAGGTGTCGTAATAGGCGCGAGCCGTCGCCGCACGGGGCTTAGGCTCGCACGGTATCAGCCGTTCTACCGACCAAAAATCATCCTTTTCACTTGCATCCCCGCGTTCCCGCATCTCGCCACCCCCTCGCCTCGGATATTTTTCGTAATATATAATTATACCATGCA
>CAYWVC010000070.1:0-5446 GCA_964461635.1 uncultured Lachnospiraceae bacterium | reverse complement strand
ACCGCTGCCGCGGTCCCCCTTCTCCCGCAGGAGAAGGCTATTTGATTTTTCGCTTCGCCGCTTCTATGGATATTATAGCTAAATAAAAAACAGTCTCTCCGACGCAATTGATCTGCGGCGGAGAGGCTGTTTTGCTATTAGTGAAGTGTCTGTTCGGTGGCGCGATCTTGGTATTCGATCGTTGCTACGGGGGATGATATTACCCCCTCCGGCATCAGGCAGTATTCGTAGCTCCACGAATCCCCCGAGGTTCTCCACGCCGACGGGCTTTGATATGAGAGCTTTTCATCGGCGCAATGTACTGGTCCGAAGCCGTTCGTGCGGGGAATGTAGGCATCCAAGCGCAACGTATGCTTCCCACGGTTCACGTCGAAGCACGCGTCGTACGGCGATATGAATATCGGGAAGCTGTCCTTTTTAAGGGTGGCGCGCAGGAGAGTGGCGCGAAATTTCGGCACGCGGATCCTGAGCTTGCCTGCGGACTCTGTGTTAAAATCAAGAAGGTATGTTAGCTTACCGCTGTAAAACGGGAGCCCTTGTGATACTATATTTCCGAAGGATAATTTTTTAGGCAGTCGCGTGACTGTTGAATAATATCCATTGACCTCAACACCAAATCCGCCGAGGACATATACCCGTTCGGCGGCGGTGGCTTCACCGTAGGGGAGATCAATCTCAAGCACGTTTTTGCCAACCTTGATCGGCGGCAGATCAAGAGTTTTTATGGATCGGTCGACGTAATAGCCGACCGCCTTGCCCTCAACGGGCGTACCGTTGAAGGTTATCTTTGCATTCTCCGGGTTTTCGATCCCAAGGCTTGCACCGTCGTACTTTATCCGGCTGTCGAATACGTAGCGCAGATGCAGAAGGTGATCGGGTGCCTTTTTCGGCAGATACCACGGCTGATCCGCAGAGCCGCCCCAAGGCGTCCAGCCGAAGCGCTCTCTGACCGCCGTGTCGATGCGAAGAATTTCCTCTGCGGGGCGCAGAGCCTCGCCGTCGACCGACCATTCTGCCATATCGAGCATCAGTGCGTTCGGCTCGTCGAGCTCGTAGCTCACGCGCCCGGGCACGGCAAGAACACGCTCGGAATGCCCGTCGGGATCCGACTTCGGCGCTTGCGGGGCGGGCGCGGATGCTTTGACCGGATCAAGCCTCAAAAGCAGGCTGTCGGCTTGATACAGCTTGACGGGAATAACGGTCGAGCCGTTTTCAAGACGGTAGGGAATGTCCGTTATCTTGCCGGTCAAGGTGTCGTAAGGGGTGGGGGAAAACTCGCCGCGTACCGTGACGGTTACGCTCTCGGTGCGGGAGATGTCCTTGTTTGCCGGGTCCTTGCCGTGCGCGATGAAGAGCCAATAGCCCTCTCCGTCGCGTCTCATACGGTAGAGCAGATTGGAGGTCGCGGCACCCGATTGAGCGGTAAAGCTTACGGTGCGGAAGGGCTCAAGAGCCGACAGGATCGCGGCGCGTGAGAAGTCCGCGTGAAGGCTCCGCTTAAGCAGCTCGGCGGGACGGGCGGAGGGGAGCGCATCAACGTGCGTCGGAGTCCGTCCGGCGAAGATCAGGGTGCCGCCTGCGTTGCGGAACGCCTCAAGCCGCTCAAGCGTCGAGCCGCGAAGAGTCACGCACCCGGGGACGACGACGGCGTCGTATTTCATCTGCCCGACGGTGAGCGGCGCGTCGCCGGATTCGTTGAGCTCGGGCAGGGTGGATTCGCAGATGAAGTCGAAGTCTATTCCGCCGAAGAGCAACCATTCGGTGATGTCCGAGAATTGACGGTCAAGCCGCGCGCGCTCGGCGGATGTCTGCGAGTTCGGACCCCAATAGAGCCAAAGGCTCTCCACCGGGTGTATCACTCCGACGCGCACGGCGGGCTTGCCGCGCGTCATTGCGGTGTTTATCCGTGCAAAATGGTCCTCAATATAATGGTATTCCCTGTACCACGGGGATTGATAGTTGATGGATGCGGGATAATCGCGCTTGGCTTCGCCCTCCATGGAGACCCACGCGAGGTGCGGAACGCGAACCGTTACACCGAGCGCCGCCTGCCAATCCCCCGACAGCTTGTAGCCGCGGAAGTCCATCTCCCAAGTCGTCACGCCGTAGAGCTCGTCAAGCATCCCCTCGGCACCGTATTGGTTGGCGGCGGACTGAGCCTGCTTTGCCGTCGTGTACTCGTGGCGGAAGGCAAGCATATCTATGCCGGGGATTCCGAAGCCGCGGTAATGCCGCATCGCCTCGCCGACGGCGGCGGTCTGAGACTCCAGCGTCGGCTCGCGCATAACGTGCCCGGTGAGGGCTATGCCGTTGTCGCGGCACCATTTCCCGATATTGTCGCCGAACGCCCGTGCGAACCTCTCGGTCACGTGATCGTGGTAGCAGTACCTCGCACGTGAGATCTCGCCGCCCGGCAGCTCCCAAAAAAGCTCGGGCAGATGATCGATCAGCGAGAAGCCGTATTCGCGAACGAAGCTTTCCTCAAGATCGTCGGTGAAGGGAAGCGCCGCGTCGTCGTGCGAGAAGGGGCTCTTCATCGTCGTGCGGAAGGTCGTCTGAGGCTCGTCGGCGAAGATGGCGGGAACGGTCGAGCCGAATTCCTTACCTATTTTATCCTTGTATTTTTCGTGCGTTATTTCGATGAACCGATCGATCGAGGGCTTGTCAAGGGTGTTTACGTAGGTAAATCCGTTGTACCTCGGGCTGTTTTTCGGCGATTCAACGTAGGCGTAGCGCGCCGTTCCGACAGCCTTTTCGCCGTCGGCAAGCCTACGGTAGCTCTCAAGGCACCCGTCGCCGTCAAGCGTAACGTCAAATCGCGCGATCAGCCTTGCGTTAACGCCCGATCGCTTGGCGTGGTTCTGCTCGTTTGCGTAGCCGCCCTCGGATGCTCCCGCTTCCTCGTACGGTGTTTCGGTGAAGAGCAGGTAGCGCATCCTGTACCGTTCGTCACGGGTGACGAGCCCGCCCGCGAAGCCGGAGGGCCACCTGTCCTCGTCGTAGAGCCATGCGAGCATCTTTTCGCGCTTGGCGTGATCGACGCAGGCGGAGATGAGCTCCATAAATTCGTCGCCGAGATACTCGGTTGCGAGCCCGGAGCGCACGTGCATATGATACCCGCCGAAGCCCATCTCACGCAGAACGTCCGCCTGCCGCAGGAGCTCCTCGCGCTCAAGTCGGCAGTTCCAAGCCCAAAACGGAGCTCCGCGGTATTCGGAGGTCGGATCGGCGAAGAGCTCGGGCGAGAGGCTCCCCGCAGAGTTTTTCGGATAAAGCATTCGTTGTATTCCTTTCAAAATTTAATAAAGGCGTATTTCCGGCTAAATTATATCGCAAGGGGAAAGTGAAAGTCAATCGCGGGGCGATAAAATCGTCTATCTTGCCTATAATTTCGGAAAAAGTTGTGCAAACTGCCGAATTTGATCTGCGATTTTTATTCGGTACTTGACAAATGACGATCGCATTGGTATAATGAAGCCACAAATGATCCGGCAAGAATCCGGAAGTTTGACACTATTTTTTAGAGAGGTATTGTTATGCGCAAAACACTTGCAATCATTCTCAGTGCCGCTATGGTCCTTTCTCTCATCGTCGTCGGTGCGTCGGCTGCACAGCTGACCGCGAGAGGCGATAAGATCACCACTGCGGAACAGTTTATGGCGATGGATCCCGACGGCAACTATCAGCTTGACGCCGACATCGTCCTCACCGAGACTTATCAGGCAAAGTTCACCGGTGAGATCTACGGAAACGGTCACACCGTTACCATCAGCAAGCCTATGTTCGAGGATTTCTGCGGCGGTATGAGCGATCTTACCATCCAGGGAACCGAAATCGCCATCGAGGGTAAGGACCTCGGCGCGGTTGCTTACAACTGCAACGGTGTAGAGGTTGACGGTGCCGTCGAGGGCGGCGCGACCTTCGTTAACGTTACCAACAACGTTAACATCACCGCACAGCAGATATACGTGAAATACACCGATGATGAGCAGGGAACCAAGACCGGTACCGCGGGAGCCGAGTATACCGACCTCAGACACGATGACACCATGAAGGACGGAATCGATCGCGGCGGTAAGTTTGCCGGCGGCTTCATCGGAAATGCAAGCGTTTACACCCAGCTCGTATTTGTAAACTGTGTCAATAACGGTAAGATCACCAACAACGGTGTGCTTCCCACCCCCGGCGGCGTGAAAACCAGCGGTGCCGAGTACGCTACCGAGTGCGGCGGTTTCGTCGGTGTTTGCGGCGCAGTTGAGTTCAGATTCTGCACCAACAACGGCGATATCACCGTTCCCTCCAACCGCGGAACTGCGGGCGGTCTTGCCGGCCGTGCCGCTGACGGTGCCGTTTACGGCTCCGCCAACGCTTACGATTGCGTCAATAACGGAAAGATCACGACCGGTTACGATGCCGGCGGTCTGTACGGCTACCTCGGTTCGAGCGGAAACGTGACCATTGACGGTTACAATATGATCCGTTGCGCCAACTATGCCGATATCACCGGCGGTTACCGCGTCGGCGGTCTTGTCGGATATTCGTATGCTACCGGTTCTACCCAGAACGCTTTCTGGAGAATTCACTCCTGCGTCTCGGTCGGTGACATCACTGCCGGACGTAACTACACGACTCCCGAGGGCAAGGATCAGTATACCTATGCCGGACTTTACATCGGTTACTCCAACTCCGTATACAACGAGTTCAAGAACAGCATCGCCATCGGTGAGATAAAGCACAGCAATGCGACAGATGAGAAGGCAGATACCAACTTCTTCTCGGTCATCGTCGGTTGCTCCAGCGCGAAGACCTACAATATGCCTATCGAGAACCTCTACATCCTCGATAACGGCACTACCAAGTATTATTCGTACGCCACGGCGTCGTCGAATGCAAGCCAGATCATCGGTCTCGATTGGTCGACCGATTCTATTAAGGACGCTCTCAAGGATTACAACCTTGACATAAAGAGAATTGCCACTGCAGATCTCGCTACCGCCGTTAAGAATCTTAACGACACCGTCAATGCTACCGCTCTGTCCGACGCGGAGAAGGATATCTTCGTGCTTAACAACGGCGAGGTCAAGCTTGACACCGATAAGTGGGCTGCCCGCCTTGCGACCGATACCACTACGATCTACGTAGAGGATACCACCGCGAAGGTTGACACCACCACGAAGCCCAGTGACGAGACTACGGCGAAGCCGAACAACGAGACTACGGCGAAGCCGAACACCAACGAGACCACCGCGAAGCCGAACAATGAGACTAACGCTCCCACGACCGATGCCCCGAAGAACGAGGGCAGTTGCGGCGGATTCACCTCCGTTGCTGCAGTCGTTGCACTGTTTGTCGGCGGCGCTGCGTTCATCGTAGTCAAGAAGAAATTCTGATAGTACTTAACCGAGTATAAAGCTTGGGGACCGCTTTTGCGGTCCCTTCGCTTTTT
>CAYWVC010000069.1:0-5455 GCA_964461635.1 uncultured Lachnospiraceae bacterium | reverse complement strand
AAAAGGCGCAAAAGAAAAAGCTAACAAAAAGAAAACGCCGTTAAGGAGCTTTCGCGCGTTGCGACGCGCGACCCGAGGCTCTGCCTCGGGACTCCGCAAGCCTTTAAAAAGGCTTGACCCAAACTTGCTCACGGGTTAACGGGTGAAGCTAACTGAAAAAGCGTTCGCTTTGACAAAAGCAATCGTTTCGGGTGATGATGAACGCTTTCAGCGGATAAACCGCGAAAATCGGTCGCGGGCTTGCCCGCCCTGCCAGCGTGGGGAGTTGGCGACAACAACCAAGCGGCGCGGTGCGCCTCACCTTTAGCAAAAATGGGTTCAAAATTCTTCGAAGGGGTGTGGGGAAACCTTCTTCTAAGAAGGTTTCCCCACGTCTCCCGTCATTCCCCCGTTATTAACTTCGCCTTTATGCAATCAATGCCGTCCGCGTGGGGAGTTGGTGACAACGACCAAGCGGCGCGGTGAGCGTCACCCTTAGCAAAAACGGTTTAAATTCTTCGAAGGGGTGTGGGGGAACCTTCTTTTAAGAAGGTTCCCCCACGTCTCCCGTTATTTTTCAAAAACAACCTTACTGATCCTTTTTCTTACGGCTGCCGTCGTCAAGGTACATAACTATCTTACGGTTACTTTCGCTACCGATGGAATTGGTGGCGACGCCGTCGATCTTCTGCACCTCGGAGTGGATGATACGGCGCTCGTAGGCGGTCATCGGCTCAAGCATAACGCTCTTTTTATAGCGAAGGACCTTATCCGCCATTTTTCTTGCAAGCTGGCGCAGGGTCTCCTCGCGCTTTGCACGATAGCCCTCAACGTCAAGGGATATACGGACGAACTTCGGCTTAACGCCGTTTGCGTCGCGTCGGTTGGCGGCAAGGTTGGCAAGGTATTGGAGCGAATCAAGCGTATCGCCGTGATGTCCGATCAGCAGGCTGGCGCCACCGCCGTTTACCGTGATCAGCTTATCGTCGTTATCGCCGTCGGAGAGCGAGACGTCCGCCTCTATCTCCATATCGGCAAGCAGATTCTTTATGAACTCAAGCGCGGTATACTCACCGCCGAGGGTGTAGGTCGCGCTGATCTTCGCCTGGACCGCTCCGATCCCGAAGATCCCGCCCTTCTTGGGCTCTGTGACTACCGTATATTCAATGGCGTCGGCTGAGGGAGCTCCAAGCTCCTCGACCGCACGTGCAACCGCGTCTGCGATAGTTTTTGCACTTACAGTAATTTCCTTTTTCACTGCTATATCTCCAAAAATCTCTCAATAGAATTTTTGCGGCGTCCGTTCTCGCTCGCAGCAAAGACTTTACTTTTCGTCGTCCTTCATCGGAGCCTCGTCTATTTTATCCTTAAGGATATTTTGCTCTTTCTCCGCCTCGGTCGGCTCGTCGTCGGGTCTGTCACCCGGAACGTCGTCGTATCTGCCGCCCTTCACACCGACGAAGGTCGGGTAGGGCTCGTCGTCGTCGTCCTCCTCGTGATGGCGGCGGTAACCGTCGGGCTTAGCCTCAATCTCACGGTCCGCCTGCGCGGGTGCCTTGCCCTTCAGCTCACGCTCGGCTGCCTTGATATCCTCTTCGGTACAGACGGGGAGCGGCATTGCCTTGTGCAGAATAAACTGCTTGAGCGTGCCGATGATGTTCTTGAATACCCAGTAGATGCCGATGGCGGCGGGAACCTTGAACGCGATGTAGACCGAGAACAGCGGCATGGTGATATCCATCATCCAGTTGGAGCAGCCGGTCTGCTTGTCCCCCGCGACGGCGGGCTGATAGGTGAACTTCCTTGACAGACGCATAGTAAGGAACTGAATAACTCCGGTCAGGATCGGCACGAGCAAAAGGATCTCCCAACGGAATCCCGGCGTTTCACCGAGGTTTATACCGAAGATGTTGAAATCCGGGAAGCGCGCGATGTTAGCCTGAAGATCCGCCATCTCCGCGGCACCGAGTCCGCGCTGAGCGAAGAAGTCTATCCCCGCGGAGGCGTATTTCTCGGTCACGAGCGAGATGAGCTTGATCGATCCGGTCTGCGCCCCCGAAAGCTCGGCGGCGAAGATGTTCTTCAGCCCCGTGATCGTGCTCGGGGCAAGCTGAACGACGTATTCAAGCGGGTATATGACCACTTGGTAAAGGATAAGGATGACCGGGAGCTGTATGAGCATCGGAAGACAGCCGGCAAACTGATTGAAGTTTTCCCGCTGATAGAGCTCCTGTATCTCCGCCGTCATCTTCTGTTGCGTGACGGCATCGGTGCGCCCGGCGTACTTCTTACGTATCGCCATCTCCTTCGGGCGAAGGCGCGCCTGCTTGATCGAATTCTTCTGCTGCTTGATCCCGAGCGGGAGCATCGCAAGCTCGATCACGACGGCAAAGATAAGCAGAACGAACAGGTAGTTGCCCGCCCAGCCGTCCATCCACGCAAGAAAGAGTCCTATTCCCTTATAGATTGGGTCCAGTATCTGATTCAGCATATTTTTCGTTACCGCAAAGCGGTATCCTCTCGATTATTTGGTTTCCGTCAAAGTCCGAAAGACAGTGGCAACGTTTCCCGATTCACCGCCCGTTTTAGTTTTTAACGCGGCCATCGACCCTGATTTAACGGTACGGGATCGTATCCCCCATGGCAGAACGGATTGCAACGGAGGATGCGGCGGACCGTGAGTCCCAGACCGGCAAAAAAGCCCCATTCCTGAAACGCCTCAAGTGCGTAAGCTGAGCATGACGGTGTAAACCGACAGCACGGGCTCCCTTTATATGGTGAAATGAAACGTTGATAAAAGCGGATGAGCCACATACAGATCTTCGTCATTCCCCGACACCTCCGCGAAGGAAAAGTCCGAGCGCGGAAAAAGCAGTCGCCAGCTCCGCGGCGACCTCCGTGCTCTTGGCAGTCGTTGCCGCGGCGCGCGCGGCGATAACGATAAGGTTTCCCTTTTTCATAGGGGCACTCTCGGCGGCGGACGCGTAGCCCGCCCTGATTATCCTTCTGACCCGGCTGCGCGTGACGGCGTTCCCGAGCTTCTTGGACGTTGAAATGCCGATCCGATTGACGTATTCACGCCGCGGGTTGGCAAGCATCCGCCGACGCGCGGTGTAATCGGGCAGCAGGTAGACGGCGATCAAGCGACCGCGCCAACGCTTGCCCTTGGCATACGCCTTCGAAAAAAGGTGATTTTCCGTAATGGTCGTGTACTTCATAATGAATATCTTGTGCTTCCGTGTGTTTTGAATTTTTTGTTTTTTGACCGTAAATTTGCGATCAGCCCCGTTTTGTCGCGGAAGGGGCGCTCCGCATACCGCGAAAAGGCGATCTCAAACCAACACCGCCGTTGCGTGTAAACGAATACGGCGGCGTTGATTTATTGATCAGTAAGAGAGTCTTTTTCTACCCTTAGCGCGTCTTCTCTTGAGAACGTTTCTGCCGTCAGCGGTAGCCATTCTTTTTCTGAAGCCGTGTTCCTTCTGTCTCTGTCTCTTCTTAGGCTGGTAAGTTCTGAGCATGTCTGCACCTCCCTCAAATGGTGTTCTGTTTGCCGGAAGCCGATGATAATTCCGCTTTTACACAATGACATCCTATATTATAAACGAAACCGTACCGTTTTGTCAAGTGTTATCGGGAAATTTTGTGCTTGGGGGGATGAATCTTGTACGGCTTGCCGTCAATCGTCCGCGGAACGTCGATCAACCCCGTCAGATAATCCAGTGACACGTTGTAATAGCGCGCAAGGTCTATATATCGCGAGATATGCATAGCGTTTTTCCCAAGCTCGTAACGCGAATACTGCGTTTGCTTTATACCGAGGGCTTGCGCCACCTCCTCTTGTGACAAGTTATTATCCTCTCGAAGATCCTTAATCCTTTGATAATAATTCACAGCCGTTACCCCCTCCGAATTGTGCATTACGCCGATTTTACCACAGTACAAAAGAATTCTATTGCTTTTAGAACACTTGTGTTCTATAATAAAACGGATATGATAGTTTATTCCGCCTGTGTCGGAATAATGCTGTCAATGTAAAGGAGGAGAAATATGAAATTTTTAAAGATCGCTGTCATCGCGCTGCTCGTTCAAGTGATATTGATACCGCTTGCGGGATGCACCGACGGATACTATTCCCCGGTTAAACCCGTCGAAACCGACGGCGTGTGTGCCGAAAACGGTCACGTGATGAGTGATTGGACCCGGACAAAAGCGCCGAGCTGCACCGAGCCGGGCAAGGAAAGGCGAAGCTGCCAAAACTGCAAATACTATGAGACCCGTGAAACGGCAACGCTAAATCACGATTACGTCAACTACGTCTGCCGGTACTGTAATCAGACGCTGACCCCCAGCGAGTCACTGTCTTTCTTAAAATTAACGAATCCGCTGAGGTATGTCGTGCGCGGCATTGGCTCTTGCAAAGATACCAATATAGTTATACCGGATGCGTTATCAAATCCTTTGCTTGATGTAGACTCCGTTCCGGTCACGGGCATAGAAGCCCGGGCATTTGCCGATTGTAAAGGTATCACAAGCATTACGATACCGGGCAATAACGTAACGGAAATATCGCCGGATGCATTTGTCGGTTGCCCGGATTTGCAAAGCATTACGGTATCCGGCGGAAACACCGACTATTTTTCATTCGGCGGAGTGCTTTACAATGGGGATGCTACGGAAATCGTTGCCGTGCCGGAGGGTTTGTCGGGCAACGTCACTCTCCCCGACAGCGTAACGAATATAACCTCTGACACGTTCCGAAACTGTCCCAACCTCACAAGCATTACGGTGTCCGAAAACAGTCAAAAATATTGTTCGATCGACGGAATACTGTACGACAAGCTTGTTACCCAAATAATTGCAGTTCCCGCCGGCATTGAAACCGCCGTGATCCCGGACAGTGTGACAAGCATAGGTTGGAATACGTTTTGCGATTGCACAAGCCTTATGAGCATCACGATACCGGACAGTGTGACGAGTATAGGCGATAATGCGTTCTACCATTGCACAAGCCTTACGAGTATCACGCTCCCAGACAGTGTGACGAGCATAGGCTATGATGCGTTCTACAATTGCACAGGCCTCACGAGCGTAACAATTCCAGACAGCGTGACGAGCATAGGCAATCGGGCGTTCTCCGGTTGCACAAACCTCACGAGCATCACGATTCCGAACAGCGTGACGAGCATAGGTTGGGCTGCGTTCTCCGGTTGCTCAAGCCTTACGAACGTTACGATCGGTAACGGCATGACGAGCATAGGAGAATATGTGTTCAAAGATTGCTCAAGCCTTACGAGCATCAATATCCCTGACGGCGTGACAAGCATAGACGAGAGGGCGTTCTCGGGTTGCTCAAGCCTTGAAAGCATCACGATCCCTGACGGTGTGACGAGCATTGGCGATCAGGCGTTCTACAAGTGCTCAAGCCTTACGAGCATTACAATCCCGTACAGTGTGACGGGTATAGGTAGTGGGG
>CAYWVC010000068.1:0-5471 GCA_964461635.1 uncultured Lachnospiraceae bacterium | reverse complement strand
CTGGCCTACATTCCTTGACATCCCGGAATATTATGGTACAATAGAGTGTGAATTTTATGGAGTGAAGCGGGTATTTTCGGACAACCCCGCTCTTAACGGATGTGACGATATGAAGAAAAAAACCTGCCTCTGGCTGATCGCCGGGTTTTTGTTGGCAGTTGCAGGGGGCTTTTGCCTGCTGTTTCAGGTGGTTGGGGGCCAGGTGCTGCCCAGAAATGCGCAAATGCTGGATCTTACAGATCGGCCTCTCAGCTACAGCCAATTTGAGGAAATCCGGCAGGCAATGCCGGATTGTGAGATCCTCTGGTCTGTGCCCTTTCAGGAAGGAACGGTTCCTTCCAATGTAAAAAAATTGGAACTTGAGACTTTGCAGGAAGAAGATACAGCGCTGTTGCCGCTGTTTTCTCAGCTGGAAGCCCTGGATGTGCAGGCGCCTGCCGACTATGCCGGGCTGCTGACCTATGCCCGGGAAAATCCCGGATGCAAGGTGACCTACGGTGTCTCTCTGGAAAACCAGAACTGGCGCAGCACCGATCAGACCATTTCTGTGGAAAACCCTTCCCGGCAGACGGTGGAGCAGTTGTTGGGGCTGCTTCCCAATGTGGAAAATATGTATTTTTCCGGAAGCCTTCCGGAAGGCAAGGTGCTGCTGGATCTGACCCGGGAATTTCCCCAGGTCGCATTTCACTGGACAGTGACGCTGGGGGAAATGGTTCTGGAAGAAGATACCCGGGAACTGATCTACAGCGGTACGCCCTGCCCGGATGCGGACATTTTTGAGATACTGGACAAATTGCCCCAGCTGGAATATGCAGATCTGCGGCAATGTGGCTTTTTCGATGAGACCATGTTTGCCCTGTGCCGGGAATTTCCGGAAGTCTTCTTCCTTTGGGAGGTGCCCATTGGGAAAAACCGCTTCCTGTCTGACCTGACGGAACTGGACATCAGCGGTACCCCCTTTGAAACCAGCGAAGAAGTGGAAGCGCTTTTGCCCTGCTTTCCCAAATTGGAGCGGGTCATCATGTCTCACTGCGGTTTGGATGACGAGACCATGGACGGGCTGAACCGGAAATACGAAGACATTCGCTTCGTTTGGAGCGTAAAGATCAAAGACGTTTACATCCGCACGGATACCACCTATTTTTACCCCTTTAAATGCTACCGCTCTATGGTGGTCAACGATGCGGATATTTACCCCCTGCGCTATTGTACGGACATTGTTGCCATTGATATGGGACATATGGGTGAGGTGACCAACTGCGAATGGGTGCGGTTCATGCCGAATCTGAAGTACCTGATCATCATCGAGACGGCTATTACCGACATTTCGCCCCTGGCTACCTGCAAGAATCTGGTGTTCCTGGAGATCTTCACGACGGCCATCAGCGACTATACCCCGCTGCTGGAATGTACGGCCCTGGAAGATCTGAATCTGGGAAAAACCTTTGGGGATCCCAACATCATTGCCCAGATGACCTGGCTGAAGCATGTGTGGTGGAGTGGCGTGGATGGCACGGTGGGCAACCCCGCTTCCAATGCCCGGGCGATTTTGGAAGAAGCCCTGCCCAACACAGAAATGAAATTCCATCTGGATTCTCCCAACGTGGACAACGGATGGCGTCAGCTGCAAAACTATTACGATATGCGGGACATTATGGAAGTGTTCTATTTAACATGACTTGCCGAAAGGACGTAGGAGAATGAATACGAAAAAATGGACGATCTTGTTGATCGGTGTGATCGCATTGCTGCTGGTGGCTGTGGTAGCAGTGGGGGCATTGACCCTGGTGTATGCCGGCGGCAGTTTCTACCCCAAGAACGCCCGGGCGCTGGATCTGCGGGACCGGGAGTTGACGGTGGAAGCGTATGAAGCACTGACCGAAAAAATGCCGGAGTGCTACATCCTCTGGAGCGTGCCTTTCCAAGGTGGGAAACTGGAAAGCAATACCCAGTCCCTGACCTTGACCCGGCTGACGGCATCGGATCTGGCTGCGCTGGACTATGTCACAGGATTGCAGGATGTGGATGCCACCGGATGCACGGAATATGACCTGCTTCTGGAACTGCAAAACCGGCATCCCGGGGCGAAGGTGCGCTACCAAATGACGATTTCCGGCGTGCTCTGCGACCAGGACACGGAAACGCTGAACCTTCAGGGCCTGACATACGAGGAAGGCGCACTGCTGAAATATCTTCCCAAACTGCAAAAGCTCACCGTCTCCGGTTGCGAAGACTATGCCTATTTGCAGCAGTTGCAGGCCGAGTATCCCCAGTGGAACCTGAGCTATACCGTTGATCTGGGCGGAAAGTCCTGGGATTGGGACACCCAGTCCATCCAGCTGTCGGACATGACTTATGAGCAGGTGTCCCAGGGGATGGCCGCACTACCTCAGTTGCAGACCATGACTCTGGTGAATCCGAAGGCCGATGGAGCGGAATTGGTGGCACTGCGAGAAGCTTACCCCCAGGTGGAGCTTCACTGGCAGGTGGAACTTTATGGCCAGACCGTCACGGATGAGACCACCGAACTGGATATTTCCGGGAACACGGTTTCCAGCTGCGAAGAAGTGGAAGCTGCCGTGGCCTGCCTGCCCAACCTGGAAAAGCTGATCATGAGCGACTGCGGCATTGACAGCGAGACCATGGCCGCCTTCCGGGAGCGCAAGCGGGACAATTATAAGGTGGTTTGGACGGTATATCTGGGCAAAAAGTGCAAAGTCCGCACTGACGAGACCTATTTCATGCCCATCAAGCAGGGCGAATATTACTTCCTGGATGCCTACTCCCATGATCTGATGTACTGCGAGGACATGGTATGCATCGACCTGGGCCACCACAAGATCCATAACATTGACTTTGTGGCCTACATGCCTCACCTGAAATACCTGATCATCGCCCATACGGAAGTGCAGCATGTTGACCCCATTGTCAATTGCCAGGAGCTGATCTATCTGGAAGTGGACTGGAGCACCATCCGGGATTATACCCCCATTGCCCAGCTGAAGAATCTGGAAGACCTGAATCTGAACGAGACGTTCTGTGACATCACCCCCATTCTTAGCATGACCTGGCTGAAAAATCTGTGGGCACCTGGCCGTTCTTACTCCGTTCGCCAGCAGCTCATCGAGGCACTGCCTAATACCCATCTGCAACTGACGGATCAGGCCCCTGCCGGACAAGGGTGGCGGAATCTGCAAAACTATTATGACATGCGGGATTATCTGGGCATGTATTACATGAATTGACCCAATGTCGCCCAAAAAGAGAAGGAGGACATATATGCGTGAGCGGATCTCTTTGATCGTGCCCTGCTACAATGAAGAGCAGGCCCTGCCCAGTTTCTGGAAGGAAACGGTGGCTGTGGTGGATACTATGACCGATGTGGACGTGGAATTCCTCTTCGTCAACGACGGCTCCCGGGATGGTACGCTGGAACTGCTGCGGCAGCTGGCTGCCCAGGACGAACGGGTGAAGTACCTGTCCTTTTCCCGGAATTTCGGAAAAGAAGCCGCCATGTATGCCGGGTTTACCCATGCCAAGGGGGACTATGTGGCGGTGATGGATGCGGATCTCCAGGATCCGCCGGCACTGCTGCCGGAGCTGCTGAAGGCCGTACGTGAGGAAGGCTATGATTCCGCAGCCACCCGCCGGGTGACCCGGAAGGGCGAACCCCCGATCCGCTCCTTCTTTGCCCGGATGTTCTATAAGATCATCAACCGAATGTCCGACGTGGACATTGTGGACGGGGCCCGGGACTTCCGGCTGATGAACCGGAAATTCCTGAATGGGTTACTGGCGTTGAAGGAACGCAACCGGTTTTCCAAGGGCCTGTTCGGCTGGGTGGGATTCAAGACCAAATGGATCGCCTTTGAAAATGTGGAGCGGGTAGCAGGGGAGACCAAGTGGTCTTTCTGGAAACTGTTCAAGTACAGCATCGAGGGCCTGGTAGCCTTTACCACCACGCCGCTGGTGTTGGCCTCCTTTGTGGGATTGCTGTTTTGCTGTATCTCTCTGGCGGCGACGGTGTTTTTCTTCGTGCGCAAGCTGGCCTTTGGTGACCCGGTGACCGGATGGGCCTCCACGGTTTGTATCATCACCTTTTTGGGTGGTATCCAGTTGTTCTTCCTGGGGGTTTTCGGCCAGTATATGGCGAAAGCCTATCTGGAAGTGAAAAACCGCCCTCTGTTCCTCGTTGCCGAATCCAACATTGAAAAAGGAGACCTTCATGAAGCCGTTTGATACCTGGTTGGAAAAATACTGGAAACGCATTTATATCCTGCTGATCCTTCTGGCAGTGGGGATGTATGCGGTGTTCTCCCTGGACCGCCAGGTTTGGGCAGATGAAGCCTATACCTTTGCGCTGATCCGTCACAGCTTTGGCGAAATCTGGCAGATCACCGCTGCCGATGTCCACCCGCCCCTGTATTACTTCCTGCTGAAACTGTTTGCCGCCCCCTTTGGCTATAACCTGGCTGTGTGCCGGATGCTCTCCGCTGCGCCTATGGTCTTGACCCTTGCCCTGGGCGGCTGGCAGCTGCGGAAACTCTTTGGTGACCGGACTGCGGCTTTCTTCATGGTCACCTATCTGCTGTTCCCTTATGCCATGTCCTCTGCCGCAGAAGTGCGGATGTATGGCCTGGCGCAGCTGTTCGTGTTCCTGTGCGGCGTATTTGCTTACCGTGCTTACCGGGAAAATACCCCCAAATGCTGGGCACTGTTTGCAATCTTCGGCACCTGTGCAGCCTACACCCATTATTTCGCATTGGTGTCTGCGGGGATTCTCTACGGCCTGCTGCTTCTGGCATTGCTGCTGAAAAAGCGGCAGCTGTGGAAGGGGTGGTGCCTGGCTTCTCTGGCAACCATTGTTCTGTTCCTGCCCTGGCTGGGCAGCTTCCTGGGGCAGCTGGCCTATAAAGTCAACAACGAATATTGGATCGAGCCCATTTCCCTGCAAACGGTGGTGGGATATGCCCTGACCCTGTTCTCTGCCAATGGTCTGGGGACATTCCCCCTGTTTTTCGCACTGGCTTATGTTGCTGCTTTGGTGATCCTGGTACGCACAGACAGAGAAAACCGCTGGCTGGGGCTTTCTGCGCTGGCGGTGCCGGTGGGCACTCTGGCTGTGGGACTGCTGGCATCGATCCTGGTGCGGCCGGTGTTCGTGATCCGCTATATTCTGCCTTCTGTACCGCTGCTGGTGTTCTTCTTCGCTTTGGCGCTCAGCCGGGTAAACAGCCAGGCGTTGGTGGCCTCTCTGCTGACGGTATGCCTGGTGGGCGGTATGAGCAACGGTATGATGACTGCTTCCGGTGCGCTGACTTTGGGCGAGGAGGAGATCAGCAAGGCCTATGTGGCCCAATTGCCGGAGTATGATGCTTTCGTGGTCTACAGCGGAAACACCATGCACGCCAGTCAGGAGCTGAGCTACTGCGATGGGGAAACGCCCATTTACACCGTGGACGAACTTGGCC
>CAYWVC010000067.1:0-5492 GCA_964461635.1 uncultured Lachnospiraceae bacterium | reverse complement strand
GGATTTCTGGTGACCCTAGCGGGAATCGAACCCACGTTTACGCCGTGAGAGGGCGTCGTCTTAGCCGCTTGACCATAGGGCCTTATTTACCGTACTTTGTTATTATATCACATCATCTCAAAAAATGCAACCCCTTTTTTCGCTTTTTCGAAAAATTTTTTGCCGCGTTTCCGCTGTGGCAAAAAAATGCGCCCGGGCGGGGCTTTTTTGCCTCTTCGCTATTTACAAAAGCCTCGATTTGCGGTATCATATACTATGTATAACTATATTGGAAAGGTACTACTATATGCAAATTACGAGAAGCACGCCCGTTTTCGGACCCGGCGGAAACAGCGAATCATTCTACCGCGAGGGCTTCAAGAGCACGAAGCAAGCCCCTGCTTGGGTCGCCGCGCGCGGGCTTGATGCCTACGAATATCAGGGCGGAAACGGCATAACCGCCTCCGACGCGAGCCTTGTCGAGGTCGGCAGAGCCGCCGCCGATGCGGGAATATCTATGTCGGTTCACGCGCCCTACTATATCTCGCTGTCGGGGACCGATCCCGAGAAGCGCCTCGGCAGTCTTCGTTACATCCGCCGGAGCGTGGAGGCGGCAAAGCTCCTCGGCGCGCACACCGTGGTGATCCACGCGGGTTCGGCGGCGAAGATCTCACGTGAGGAGGCCATGAGCCTTGCCCGCGACACCCTTCGGCACGTTGCCGACGAGTTCTCGGATTGCGGCGTCGTGCTCGGGATCGAGACGATGGGCAAGGTGAACCAGCTCGGCACGCTTGATGAGGTCATAGAGCTCTGCCGCGTTGCTCCCTGCTTTGCTCCGGTGGTCGATTTCGGTCATTTGAACGCCCGCGCGGGCGGCGGGCTCTTCACCTCACCGGATGATTACAGGCGGGTATTTGACGCGGTGGGCTCGGGGCTGTCCGACGCGCACGCGCGATTCCTGCACTGTCATTTTTCAAAGATCGAGTACACCGCCGCGGGGGAGAAGCGTCATCTGACCTTTGCAGACGAGCTCTTCGGCCCCGAGTTTGAGCCCCTTGCCGAGGTCATCGCCGCCGATTCGCTCTGCCCGTCGATCATCTGCGAGTCAGCCGGCACGATGGCGGAGGATGCCGCCGAGATGAAGCGGCTGGTCAAGGAAAAAACGGTTTGACCCTTGTCTTCAAATACAACACAGAAAGGATACGATAAAATGCTTACAATTACTCATCTTGAGTCAACGAAAAAAATACTGCCGGAGTCTGCCGCGATGCTTGTGACCTCGGGGATCAATCAGCGGTGGCTGACCGACTTTGATTACACCGACGGATACGTGCTGGTGACGCACGCGTCCTCCTATCTGATAACCGATTTCCGCTACGTCGAGGCGGCGCGGGCTCAGGCGGCGCAGGGCTTTGAGGTCGTTATGCCGCCCGAGGGGGTGTCTATGCTCGCCTTCGTCGGCGGGCTGATCTCCGATTCGGGCGCGAAGCGTCTGATGATCGAGGACGCGACCCTCTCGGTTGCCGCACACGCGCGCTTTGCCGAAAAATTCGCCCCCGTCGAGCTTGTTTGCGGAGCCTCCGCCCTGCTTGACGGTCTGCGTGAGATCAAGGACGCGGGCGAAATCGAGACGATGAAGCAGGCACAGGCGATCACCGACGCCGCCTTCACCCATATTCTCGGCTACATCAACCCCGATCGCACCGAGGTCGACGTGGCGTTGGAGCTTGAGTTCTTTATGCGCGCGCACGGAGCCGAATCGGTGGCTTTCGACACAATTGCCGTTTCGGGAACGGCATCCTCTATGCCGCACGGAGTTCCCCGCCCCGTCAAGCTTGAGCGCGGCTTTTTGACTATGGATTTCGGGGCTCGCTATCACGGGTATTGTTCGGATATGACCCGTACGGTGGTCATCGGGAAAGCCGACGCCGAGATGAAGCGGCTTTATTCCACCGTGCTGTCGGCTCAGCTTGCGGCACTTGATGCCCTTCGTAAGGGTGAGCGCGGCTGCCGTAAGCTTGATTCGATCGCCCGCGAGGTGATCGACGGCGAGGCAGACTACCGCGGGAGCTTCGGTCATTCGCTCGGGCACGGCGTGGGTATGTACATTCACGAGATGCCGCGGCTCTCTCAGGGAGCCGATCCCGCCGCGACCCTGCGCGCGGGACAGGTCTTCACCGACGAGCCGGGCATATACCTCCCCGGCAAGTACGGCTGCCGCATCGAGGATATGATAACCATTACCGCCGACGGCGAGGTCTACGACTTCACGCAGAGCCCGAAGGAGCTGATCGAGCTGTGAGCGACAGAACCGTGACATTTCGCAACCGACGCTATGACGCCGAGCGCTCGCTTTACGGCTTGCGCGATGCCGAGGTGATCTCCTGCACCTTCGCGGGGGATGCCGACGGCGAATCGGTGCTCAAGGAATGTCACCGCTTCTCGGTGACCGATTGCGATTTCTCGCTCCGCTATCCGATGTGGCACGCGGAGGACTTTACCCTTTCCGGCTCAAGGATGGACGAAAGGGCTCGCGCCGCCCTTTGGTACGCGCACCGCGGCAGGATCACCGACTCCGAGCTGTGCGGAATAAAGGCTCTGCGCGAATGTACCGACATATCGCTGCGCGCCTGTAGCGTAAATTCGCCCGAGTTCGGCTGGAAGTGCTCGGGAATACGTATGGACGGCTGTACCGTGAACGCCGAGTACCTATTCCTTGACAGCCGTGAGCTTGAGCTTTCGGATATCCGTATGAGCGGAAAATATTCATTTCAATACACCGAGAACGTCTCGGTGCGCAACAGTATCCTTGACACGAAGGATGCCTTCTGGCACGCGAAAAACGTGACCGTGAGGGATTGCGTGCTCAAGGGCGAGTACCTTGCGTGGTTCTCGGACGGGCTTACCCTCATCAATTGCGAGATCAGCGGGACACAGCCCTTCTGCTACTGCAAAAACTTGAAGCTTGTAAACTGCCGTATGAGCGGCACCGACCTGTCGTTCGAATACTCCGACGTTGATGCCGATATCGTCGGGCACGTCGATTCGGTGAAAAACCCGAGGTCGGGGCGAATATTGCTTGATTCGGTCGGCGAGGTCGTGCATGACGCGCCCGTGATGGAATGTCACGGCGAGGTCGTGCTGAGGGGTGCCGCCGAAATGAGCGACGGAAAGGAATGATCGCAGTATGAAAATGAGCTCCGAATACGAAAAGCTGCACGACAGCTTCTACGAGCCCGATCCGTCCGACCGCCTGACCGTATACTTCGATGCCAAGCGCACCGATGCCGCCGCCGATGCGGTGAGCTTTGTCAACTCTTGCGAGCTGCGCGACGTCGGGCGGATAATTCCCCGGATCTCCGACGACCGCTTGCTTGAGCCCGGGGAGGCGGAGCATTTCCGCGAGACCTACCGCGCTATGCTCGCCGCCGCGAAGGAAAAGGGGGTCAAAATAGCCTTCAACCTTGAGGGCGCGATAGAGGATGCTCTGATCAAGGCGGAGGAAGGGATCGTTCCCGAAGCCGAGAGTATGCGATCGCACGTTCTCGTCCGTCACGAATATTTTTGCTCACCCGGCGAGGCACTTGAGCTTGATCTGCCCGATGGGGCGCTTATGTCGGTAGTTGCGGTTGGGGAGCGCTTCAGCGAGACGGTGGACCTTCGCCCGTTCGTCAACGGCGGGCGACTGCGTTGGCAGGTGCCCGACGGGAACTGGAAGATCTCCGAATTCTTTTGCGTTGAGGAGGAAAAGCGCAACTACGTAAACGTTTTGAGCTACCGCGCGTCGAGCACTTACCTTGAGGCGGCGTATTCGATGTTCGCCGATATCTTCGAGCCCTACGTTCCCGACGTGCTTGATTCGGTGGTCTATTCCGACCTCTGTTTTCCGTCCGAGAACCGCCGCGATTGGGATGCGAGCTTCAACGACGTGTTCAAATCGCTCTACGGCTTCGATCCCGCGCCGTACTACCCCGCGGTCTTTTCGTTCGACCGCAAGGACGCGAGCCACCTGAAGGCGCTCTTCTTCAACTGCCGTGCGAAGATGTTCGCCGACGGTGCGATAAGGGCTTTGCACGATTTTGCCGATGCGCACGGGCTTGCCCTTTTCGGCAGTGTGACCGAGCCGAAGCTGTCGGCGTGCTCCTTCATCACCGGCGACACCCTGCTTGACTGCCGCTTCGCGCCGGGGGCACTCTACGATAAGGCGTATATGTACGGCACGAATTCAGTCAAGATAGCCGCCGCCGCATCCTACAATTTCGGTGTGGATACCGTCTCGTGCGAGATGTTCCGCGACTATTTCAAGATCTCCAAGAGGATAATATACAACGACGCGCTGAACGCCTTTGCCCGCGGTGCTAACCTGCTTATGGCGCACCTGCCGGATCTGCCGGGCGATCACGCGGGACCCGTGCCCTTCGTCAAGTCCGAGAGGGCTCCCGATTGGCAGGAGACCTTTGCCTGCTTCGTGTCGAGAACGCAGGCTCTGCTTCGCGGCGGAACGCACGTCGCGGATATCGGTCTGCTTTATCCGATCTATGCCATCCATTCGGGCGTGACGCTCTATAATGCGCAGATCGACAGGTTTGAGTACCCCGATACCCCCGATAATACCGATTATATGTCGATAATCAACGGGGTCACGATGTACGCGGGGCACGACCTTACCGTGGTGCATCCGGAGGCTATGAATTCCCGCTGTCGGGTCGAGAACGGCAGGCTCGTGCTTGATAACGGCAGCTTTTGCGAGAGCCTTCGCGTGATGATACTTCCCTGCTCCTGCACCGTGAGCATCGGGAATATGCGGCTCCTGTTAGAGTTTTATCGCTCGGGCGGCAAGCTCATCGCGACGGGCGAGCTCCCGCATCAGGCGTTCGAATACTCCCCCGACGGCTCGTTCGACCGCGAGGTCGCGGATATCTGCCGCGAGATCTTCGGCGACGAGGCGGTCGATCCCAATATCATCAAAAACTATTGCTACAACAAGAACGACAACGGCGGGGAGGCGTACTTCCTCTACTTTACCCGTACCGCCGCCGACGGAACGAATATGACCTCAAGTCATAAGATCACGGAGGCGATATGCTCCTTCGAGATCCCGTACGATATGTACCTGCCCGATATGCCGAGGCTGGAGGGCACGGGTGCGCTGAATACGCCCTATTTTGAGTTCGTCAAGCTCGGGCTGATCTATTCCTTCCCGGGCGGAGGAATGCTCAATCATATCCATAAGCGACACGGGAAGACCGACGTGTATTACTTCTCCAACACCACCGAGAAAAATTACGATAATTACGTTCTGCTACGGGGCGCGCTGAAGCCCGAGATCTGGGATCCGCATCGCGTGACCGTCGAGACGCCCGACTATAAGTACGTTATCCTTCACGGCGAAGTGTATACGAGGATAAGTCTGAGCCTTAAGCACGCCGCCTCGGTCTTTGTTGTCTCGGACTCCACGGGAGTTCGCCCCGACCTCACCGCCGCCAGCCATATCCGCGAACCCCGCGGACTTG
>CAYWVC010000066.1:0-5510 GCA_964461635.1 uncultured Lachnospiraceae bacterium | reverse complement strand
TTGCTGACCGTCTGCCGGTACAGCTCGGTTATCAAGTCAATTTTTCTCGGCATTGTTTTTGCTCCTTCTTTTTAATTTTTATCTCACATCCCGCGCGGACACGCGCTCTTTTCTTTCGGTCGGCAAGTCCCAACCGTAGACCTCGGCAATCATGCCGCCGAGCTTATCCGTCACACGGTCGATGTCGGCTTGCGTGGCTTTGCCGTCGTAGAATTTGTCCAGAAAATCGTCTCGGTCGTCCTCCGAAAGGTCGTCCTTGAATTTGCGGTAGCAGAGATAATTCGTGCCGTCGTGGTGGATCTGCCGACTGCGAAATTCTCCCTCGCGGTCAACGTACCATTCCGCCATGTCGCAATCGGTGTAAAGGCAGTCCCTGATATTGCCGGATTCAATGATCTTGTAGCCGTGCACTCTGCCGTTCCACCGACCGATGTCGCCGAACACGATGATGTCGTTGTCGCATTGGATATTGAGGTTGGCGCGCTCGTCATCCAGATAGTCGTTGTTGATCTCATACATCTCGTCGGTCAACTGCTGCTCGGTATATCCGGGGTGCTCCTCGCGCAATTCTTCCCAATCCTTGAGGTCGAGGTCAATGTTCTGCCAGATCATGCGCTTTTCGGGGAAAGGATGCACGTATGCGCCAAGCCGTTGCATTCGCTCGGCAAACTCGCAGATGTGGAACGCGTTATGCCCCACAAGCAGGTGGTAGTCGTCAATATACCTGCACACGAACGCCTTTTTCTCGCCCGTGGGATAGGTTATAAGAACTTGGTCTCCATCGGGAATACGGAACTTTTCTTGATAGTCGGGAGAAATAAAGCGTATCTCCTTCGGTTCCTCCATCGTGGCTTTGTTCAACACGGAGAACACACCGTATCGGTCTTTATACACATAGTCGCTCATTCGCGTCATCGTCTCCTTTCTCTCGTCACCTCTGCGGCAATGCAGAAGTGACCGTTTTCATCGTAGTTTTTCGGATCGGCGGCGGGGGTGTCCCACCCGTAAATGATGCCGTTCTCCATCGCCGCCACCTGCTCGACCGAAAGGTGCGCTGCCGCGTTCTGCTCGTCGGCAAACGCACGATTTGCCACCGCATTGCCGCCGTACTGCGGAAAGCTCTCGTACATATCCTCGCCGTAGCGAATGCGGATGCGCTCGCCCGTGTATTTCAAAACGCCGTAGCAGCACTCGGGCAAGCCCTTTTCTTTTGCAAGGGCGGTCATCAGGGCTTTTCGGTCGTAGCAATAAAAACAAAATTGCCGTTTTGCGTTCCACGGTGTCAGCGCGATATACCAAGCGCGCTCCTCGGTCAACACACGAAAGCCGAGACATTCGCGGTTGAAAGCATACGGGATATGGTCGTGCACCTTATCGCGGCAAAAGGCTTTCAGATCGGCGGGGGTGCGGAGCAGATACCCCGCGCTCTCACTTGCGAGGAAGATACACAGCGACTCCAATTCATAACGGAGCATACAGTCGCCGTCTGCCGATTCCATGTCCGAAAGAACCATTCTATCCTCATTGAAATTGCCTTTGCACCATCCGACAAATCCATGATCCGTCTCGCCCTGCTCGGTAAAAAGGCTTTTTTCCGCCCACAGCGCAAGGCGTTCAAGCTTCATCGCCGTTGCCCTCCGTGTTGTCCACCTCACTCGACACGGCAAGGAATGCGAGAATGTCCCCCGCCTTGATCGCGTCCTGCAAGTCGCAAATGGCGTTCAACTCCTGCTTGGTGATGCCCGGAATGGACAGAATATCTTTGAGTTTCAATGCCATGACCGCCTTTTCCGAGGTGATGTCCGCCTCTGCAAGGCGCGTCAGCAGCTTTAGATTTACTTTGTTGATCTCTGCCATATCGTCGTCATCGCTCCTCTCCTCACACATGGTACCAATCATCATATATCGTTCCGTTGATCGTCACGCTACCGTTCCGCACCGCCGTGATCATTCCGGCAGGCGTCCAGATCTGCGTTGCGGTCACGGAAACGGTATAACTGCCGTTTTTGACATACACGGGGATGAAATGCACCCGCGCGTTTCCGTCCGCGTCGGCGTTCTCGGCAAACGTGTACTTACCGCCGACCTGCTCCAGCGTTCGGTATTTGTCGCTGCTCGTGGAGTAGGAATACTCGGGGAATGTCGCGTACACGCTCTGCGCAGCGGTATACGCGCTTGACGCGGGAAAGGTATATCCCGATCTTGCGACCAAGGTCGGCTGCCACGAGATCGTCACGCCGTATCCGGACTTCATTTTCCACGTGCTCCCCGCTTTTTCCGCCGTCGTGCACGCCTCGCTTGGGAGAATCTCCGGCGTGGTCGCTGTCACGCGGATGCCGTACTGTTTCAGCACAAGTTTGCCGTTTTCGTACACCCACATATTCCACGCGGCACTTCCCGTTTTGGCTGTAGGCGCGGTCGCGGACGGATCATAACTTGACGGTGCACTCGATTCAAAGCGCGTGTTCGGCGTCTGCGATGTGCCGAGCGACTTCGCCATCACAGAGAACTCAACCGTATTGTTATCGCTATTATCCTCATCGTCCATCTTGGCAGAGTTGACTGTCCCTTTGCAAAAATAGGTCGTACCGGCGCTGTTCTCGGGAACTTTCCACTTGAAATAAACGAGATTCTTGCCGCCCGCGGGGATGACCACGTTGCTCCATGTTTGGCAGCTGACAATATTGCCGTTCGCCGAATAAACAACGAAATCGAACGAAACGCCGTCACTCGGCAGAATGTCACTTGCCGCGTCATTGACCGCATAAAAGCTCGTGATGACCTCAAAACCCTCGATATACTCGCCGCTGAGCGCCACGACAGACGCTGAGGTCTCGATCAACTTCTTGACATTGAATGTCGTGGAAACGGAATTGTTGCCCGTCCGCGTTTCGCTGTTGTGGTCAGCCCAATTCACCCGCGCCGTGATGGTCTGACTACCGAGCAATGCGCCGACATTCAGATCAAAGCTGACATATTGAACGCCATACTTGGCAAAATCCACGGTCGCGGAATAGATGACCGAACCGTTCAGCAAGACCTCGACCGGAATATCCTCATAGGGCAGGTTTCTGTCCCAACTGTCCATGCGGAAAGAGACCGTCACCTTCTCGTACTGCTTGACCTCGTTCGGCTCGACCTTGAGGTTGGAGACCGAAAAGTCGTAATTTCGCTCCACCCACACGGCATAGAGCGTGACCGACGCGTCATCGAAATAGCGTTCGCCGCCATAGTATTCCACACTTGTTGCATTTGCCGAAGTTGCCCAACCCATAAATGCATAATTGCTCCTTGTGGGCGTTGCCGTTGTCAGCGTGATCGTCTGTCCGTGCGTTTTTGTCTGCGCGGAAGGCGCATTTGATCCGCCGTTGGAGTTGTAGGTGACGGTGTACGCGGTCGGCGTCCAGATAGCGTACAGCGTGATGCTTGCGTCCTTGGAATAGGTGCCGCCGGCGTAGTAACTTGCGGATGTCGCGCTTGCGCTCGTCCCCCAACCGACAAACGTGTAGCCGTCCCGCGTCGGTTTGGTCGAGTGCAAAGTTAAATTCACACCCTCGGTCTTGGTCTGACTCGCAGGTGCGCCGCTGCCGCCGTTGGCATTGTACCTGACCGTGTAGGTGTCGGGAGTTTTCTCCCACACGGCATACAAGGTCACGCTGCTGTTGCTCGTAAAGCTGCCACCCGGCGAATAGGATGCAGAGGTCGCCGTTGAAGTGGTCGCCCAACCGACAAATTCATAACCGCTGCGCGTCGGCACTTTGCTTGATAGCGTCAAGGTCTGCCCGTAAGTCTTGGTCTGGCTTGCGGGTGCACCGCTACCGCCGTTTGCGTTGTAGGATACCGTGTAGGTCCTGCCCTGCCAGATGGCGTAAAGCGTAACGCTTGCATTGTTCGTATACTTGTCCCCGGGGGCATAATCCACGCTCGTGTCACTTACATAAGTGCCCCAACCGAGAAAGGTATAGCCCGTCCTTGTCGGTGTGGTCGTGCTGAGCGTCAGGTCGGCAAAGTGGCGTTTCGTTTGGGCGGACGGTGCGCCGCTGCCGCCATTGGCGTTGTAAAAAACCGAGTAGGTCTTTTCGTAGTAGTAGACGATGTGCTCGCCGTCGCCGTAAGTGCCGGTGACGGTGGATTTATTGGGCGTATATCCCGTGACCGCGGGAGACGAGACCGTAAAGCTCGATCCCGGCTTTCCCGTGACCGTTGTACTTGCGGCGGCGTCTCTGCCGCTGCTTCCGTACTTATAGCGGATCACGGAGCTTTGATTTTTCACATAATAGACCGTATAGCTCGCCGTACCGTGGCGCACGTAGTTGGACGTGGGAAATTTCTTGTCCATCATGGAATAGGACACGAAAGAGTCTCCGCTGTTTTTCAAGGAATAGCCCGAGATCGACGGCGAGGAATAGCCGACCGAGTTTGCACCGTCGGAATTGGCATTGACCGTAAAATTCTTTGCCGCCGAGAGCGTATTTCCGCTTTCATCCTTGTAATAAATGGTGCATTCCATCGGATAGCCGACAGACGCCGACGCGGGCAGCGCGAACACCGACACGAGCGTGATCACCGCCAACATCAAAGAAATGATCTTGGGCAAATGCTTTTTCGTTCGCTTCATTCGTCCTCTCCTTTCACACCGGGGATGATCACCACGTCGCCGTCAATATACGGCTCATCGCTCCGCGTTTCGTCATTCTTCCCTGCCACGTCCAACGTAATGTCCCCCGGCATATCCCCTTTGCTCTCACCGTTGTCCGATTTAATGTCGGGGATCACGGGCGTGGTGCTTTTCTCGGGCGCGGTCGTATCGGTGTCCGTGATAGGCGGTCTTGTTTCGACGGGCGTTTCTTGTTTCTCACGCACCAATGAAAACACCACCGCAACGATCAGCGCAAGCGTAATACCGCCGCAGATCGCCGCATACACAATATGCTTTTGGCTTTTCTTCATTTTCGTCTCTCCTTCTTTCATTTTTGCTTATATTGCGACACGATGCCGATCGGCACCGTGATGTCCGCGACCTTGCGGTTAAACAGTTCAAACGGGATCGTGATCTCGTATTCCACGATCACGCCGAAGGCATCCCCCGCCAAGGCGTAGATCGTCGGTCGGGACATGGTGTATTTGCCCTCCACCGTCACGGAGTCGCGGTACTCCAGCGTGATGATGCGCGGAAAGCCGAGCAAGGAATACGCGCCGTTCACAAGTTCGTTTCGGTCGATATAGTCCTCCCACGGCTCACCCTGCTTTAAGGCGTCGTACTTGCCGACCGCATACTGTGTCACATAACTGTCGAGCTTGAGTTGCGTTTCGTTTTTCTGCTCCCGCGCCACATGGTAGACAAAGGCATACTGCATGGCGACCGCAACGAGCATCATCACGACAAGAATACAAACGCAGGTAAGCACATAACTAAAGCCCTTCTTGTTTTCTATGGCACATTTTGCGGAGCAAAATGTGGGGCGCGGTTTTGCTTTCTTACCAATTAAGTTGTTCTTCATAACCGCGCC
>CAYWVC010000065.1:0-5561 GCA_964461635.1 uncultured Lachnospiraceae bacterium | reverse complement strand
TATCGGTGGTTATGATTGGTTGACAATTCGGCAGAAGAGTAGTATAATACCGTTAGATTTTAAAGCCGCAATGCGGCGGAATGGAGATTTTTATGCAGATAAAGCTTGATAGAAACGTTCCCGTTGTTGGGGATTATGACGTTGTGGTCTGCGGCGGAGGTCCCGCGGGCTGGGTCGCCGCGGTTTCGGCGGCAAGATGCGGCAAACGCACGGCACTTATCGAGAGGTACGGCTTCCTCGGCGGGACGGCGACCTCGGGCTACGTTCTGCCGATCAGCGGCGTGCACCTTCGCGGTGAGCGGGTCGTCGGCGGTATTACGTGGGAATTCATCTGCAAGCTTATCGACGCGGGGGCGGCGATTGCCGAACTCCCGCACGGGCACATCTCCTTCGATCCGGAGTATTATAAGCTCTTTGCCGCACGTACGGTGGAGGAGGCGGGGGTGGAGCTCTATTCCAATACCTTCATCGTCGACTGCCTGACCGACGGCAAACGTGTGAACACGGTCATCTTAGCCTCCAAGAACGGGTACGAGGCGATCAACGGCAAGTATTTCGTGGACGCAACGGGTGACGCCGATATAGCCTACCGCGCCGGGGTCCCGATGCAGAAGATAGACCGTGAGCTTCAGCCTATGTCGCTCTGCTTCCTTATCGCCGACGTTGATGCGACGACCCCGTTGCTGTGCAATTGCATTCACCACGACGGCAAGGGGCAAAGACGGTCGATAAATTCGGTCATTCACGATTATCTGAGCTCAAGGTACGTAGCCGGGGAGGCACCGCAGTTCGGCGGTCCGTGGTTTAACGTAACGGTAACGGGCAAGACGCTTGCGGTGAACGTTACGCGTGCCGCCGCCGACGCGACCGACCGCGCCGCGATGACTGCGGCGGAGCACCGCTTGCGTGAGGATATGTTTGCAATCGTTGAGCTGTTGCGCCGCGAATATCCGGAATTTAAGGATGCCTGTATTGCCTCCTCCGGCATAAACGCCGGAGTGCGCGAGACGCGGCATATCGTCGGCGAGCACCTTCTGACCGCCGAGGAGTATCTCTCGGGCTTTGAATTTCCCGACACGGTGGCAAAGTGCTCGCACCCGATAGATATCCACAGCGCCGCAGATCAGAAGCAGATCTGCCGCTCGCTTGAGCGTCCCGCGTCGGTGCCGTATCGGAGCCTTGTGCCGATCGGTATTGACAACCTTGCCGTGGCGGGCAGAAGCATTTCCGCCGATATGACGGCATTTGCTTCGATCCGCGTGCAGGGAACCTGTATGGCTCTCGGAGAGGCGGCGGGTGTCGCCGCGTCGCTCGCCTGCGACAGCGGTTGCCGTATGGCTGACGTCGATACCGATGCCCTGCGTACCGTCCTTGCCGAGCGCGGCGGGGTGATTTGAATAATAAAAAACGGGCTCTTCTGCGTATGGTGCAGAAGAGCCCAAATTTTTTTGCTATTTTTTCTTGCCCGAGGGTAGGAAGGTCACGATAACGAGCACTATTGCCCCGACAAGGCAGGCAATACTGACGTAGGATATCGGACCGAGCGCGGGCTGTGTTCCGTATACGAGCCCGCCGCAGACGAAAAGCGCCGCGGCAATCAGCGCCGCACAGAGCTTTTTGACTGTTTTCAGCGTCAGCTCCGACGTATCCTTGCCCACGTGGTGCTCTATCTCAAAGTTCGTGTCGCCCTTGAGCATCAACCGCAACAGGTCAGCCGCCAGCGCGGGGATCTCCAGCGATTTATGCGCGCTTGTGTAGACGGCGCGCACGTCGTGCATAAGCTCGGCTTTGAGGTCGAAATCCTTCAGCATAGATCGCTCGATGCGGGCTTTTATGATGTTTAGGACGTTTGTCTGCGGGGCGAGGTCGGCGATGATGCCCTCCACCGTCGCAAGTCCGCGCGGGAGCATAGCGAGCTCGCTCGGCATTGCGATGCCGTTGGAACGCATAATTTCGGCAATGTCCTCGAACACCTTTGACAGATCCATAGTCCCGAGGTCCGCCGAGAGGTATTTGATAAGTATCGCATCAACGTCGCGGAAGAGCTTGCGCTTGTCGGGAAGGGATTTGTAAACTCCGAGCCCGAGGATCGCGTCGATGCAGGAATTGATATCGTTTGTGGCGATGCCCGAGATAGCCTTTGATATGAGCTTGCGCTGATGCGGCGTGAGAACGCCCATCATACCCATATCTATCCAGACGATCTTGCCCCCGCGGATCTTGATGTTGCCGGGGTGCGGATCGGCGTGGAAAAATCCGTCGTCGATGATCTGCTTTACGTAGTTATCGGCGAGCTTCGTGCCGATCTCCTCAAGGTCGTAGCCGTTGTCGGTGAGCGTTTTCTTACCGTCGATCGAAAAACCGTCGATGAATTCCATAACGAGCACACCTTCGGTCGTGTAATCGCGGAAGAGCGTCGGGCAGGTGGCGTACGCCACGTCGCCGTTGAGCTCGCGAAAGCGCTCAAGATTGCTCGCCTCGGTAAGAAAGTCAAGCTCCTGCTCGGTGACGTTCCACATCTCGTCCAGCACGGCGTTGAAGTCAAGCAAGCCCTCCATCGGGGTGTATTTCAGGAGCTTGCAGGCGTGTTTGAGCAGGATTATATCCCGACTCATAACCTCGCGTATTCCGGGGCGGCGGACCTTGACCACGACGGCTTCACCGTTTTCCTTCAGCGTCGCGCGGTGTGCCTGCGCAATGGAGGCACTGCCGAGCGCCTTGCTGTCGAAGTCGGAGAAGACCTCCGCCATCGGCTTACCGTACTCCTTCTCAAGGATCGCGACGACCTCGTCGTACGGCATCGGTTTTACGTTGCAACGAAGCTTTGTCAGCGCCTCGCAATAATTCTTCGGCAGAATGTCCGAGCGCATCGAGAGGATCTGACCGAGCTTTATGAAGGTCGGACCGAGGTCCTCTATGACCGAGCAGAGCTTTTCGGGCGTAAGGTCGCGCAAAATATTGTGCCGCCGGAGTACGGCGATGACCTCACGCAGTCTCTCCCGGTTTTCGCGCCGTTCTGCGAAGCTTTTAACGTCGATTGGTGACATAGCCTTATTCAGCGTCCGAGGCGCCTTGCGCGGCTTTCTTTTCTGCGGCGGCAATGCGGGCTTTCAGAGCCTCCAGCTCTTCGCTGTTCATCTCCTCGACCGGCTTCTCGCCGTTCTTGACGACGTTGACGGTGACGTTTTCTTTAATGGCGTTTTTGACGTTGTGCTTGAGCTCCTCGTTGAGGGCTTTGCCCTGCTCAACGGTAAGCTCGCCCTTCTTCACGAGCTGGTCGATGGTCTCGCTGGCTTTTTCGTAGGAAAAAGCGGCGGCTCCGATGCCGGCAAGTACAAATCTGCGTACGCCTTCTACGATGGTATCCATGTTTTTTTTCTCCTTATTGTAATAATAGATTTTGAATTGAGACGCATTAAAAGCAGAGCGGGACCTTTCCGATAGAGAAAAGCCCCGATGCCGTAAATATTTTATTTATCAAGTGCTCCGTTAGAGCCGAGAACGTCCACGATCTTGTGCGCGACCATCTTCTTGACCTCGGCACGGGCGACCTTAAGGTACTCGCGGGGGTCGAAGATCTGCGGATCGTTGTTGAACACGCGACGGATACCCGCGGTCATAGCAAGGCGGATATCGGAGTCGATGTTGATCTTGCAGACTGCCATAGTAGCCGCTTTTCTGAGCTGTTCCTCGGGGATACCGACTGCGTCGGGCAGCTTGCCGCCGAGCGAGTTGATCTCCTTGACGTATTCCTGCGGTACGCTGGAGGCACCGTGAAGAACGATCGGGAAGCCGGGCAGACGTCTGCCGATTTCCTCAAGAATGTCGAAACGGAGCGGGGGAGGAACGAGAATGCCCTCCTCGTTTCTCGTGCACTGTGCCGCGGTGAATTTGTATGCGCCGTGGCTTGTTCCGATGGCGATAGCAAGGCTGTCGACACCCGTGCGGGTGACGAATTCCTCGACCTCGTCGGGCTGGGTGTAGGACGAATCCTCGGCGCTGACCTTAACGTCGTCCTCAATTCCGGCAAGGCGACCGAGCTCGCCCTCTACCACGCAACCGTGGGCGTGAGCGTACTCGACGACCTTCTTGGTCACTGCGATATTTTCCTCAAAGGAATAGTGCGAACCGTCGATCATAACGGAGGAGAATCCGCCGTCGATGCAGGACTTGCAGATCTCGAAATCCGCGCCGTGGTCAAGGTGCAGGGCGAGGTCGACGCCGCTGTCCTCAATAGCCGCCTTTGCAAGCGACATAAGGTAAACGTGCTTTGCGTACTTTCTTGCTCCGGCGGAGACCTGAAGAATAACGGGGGATCTCTGTTCGCCGGCAGCCTCGGTGATCGCCTGAACGATCTCCATGTTGTTGATGTTGAAGGCGCCTATGGCATATTTGCCTTCGTAAGCCTTCTTGAACATTTCGGTGGTTGTTACAAGAGCCATGATCTTACTCCTTAATAATTATTTCCAACTATATATTGTAATATTATTTTGCCGTAAAATCAAGAGGCTTCGGGAAAATAATGATAAATATTTTCCTTTTTATGCGGTAACTCCACCGTTTTCGCCGTTTTCGTCCCGGTGTTCACCCGCCGACAACCCAAAGCTTACGGCTATTGCCGTATTTACCTCGGTCATAACCGTGTCGTCAAGGTGCCCCATCTTTTCCCGCAATCGGCGTTTGTCGAGCGTGCGTACCTGCTCAAGCAGGATGACGGAATCACGGGCGAGCCCAGCCTTGTCTGCGTACACGTCGATATGTGTCGGCATCTTCGTTTTGCCCATCCTTGATGTAATTGCCGCCGCAATGACGGTGGGGCTGTAGCGATTGCCCACGTCGTTTTGTATGATCAGAACGGGACGGAGCCCGCCCTGCTCGGAGCCGACGACCGGGCTGAGATCGGCATAGTAAATATCACCGCGTTTGACCTGCATAGCTTTTATCCCTTTTCCTTTTCCGAGATTTTTTGCCTTAGCTGTTTACGGTAATATTTTTTCCGCTCTTACGCGCACTTAGTCAGTTTGAATGCAAGAAAAATATGTAAAAAAGATCGCACACCCGTTACCGAGCGTGCGATATCGAATATTAAAGATTATAAGCGTTATTATCTGCCGGTGTTTGCCTTGCGCATCATAAACTTGACGACGAGAGTCTCGATGCCGTGAAGAACGAGGAATGCCACGAAGCTGCAGGCAACAAATCCCAAAACCACGCAAGAGACTGTCAGCATCGGATTTTCCTCTATAAACTGTACACAGCTGTTCTTAGCGGCGCTCCAAACGGGGTCACCGTACTTTGTCACATTGTGCTGAGCGACGTATTGGCTCCAAACAAAGTACAAACTGCCGACTATCGAGAGCAGGAACATACATCCGAGCTTGACAAACAAAAATATTTTTTTGCAAAGACTGACACGGTCACGACGGATAGCCGCGATATCGCCCGCGGCGGCAATCGTTTTTGCCATTCTAAAACCCTCCGGGAAAGTTATTCTAACCTAAATTATACAACAATTCGGTGTTATTGTCAATAGACAGTGCGCAAATTTAACGAGTTTTTTG
>CAYWVC010000064.1:0-5629 GCA_964461635.1 uncultured Lachnospiraceae bacterium | reverse complement strand
TGGAGCGGGTGATGGGAATCGAACCCACACGGCCAGCTTGGAAGGCTGGAATTCTGCCATTGAACTACACCCGCAAAAGGTATCCGCCGAAACCGCTTACCTATAATATCACAAAAGCCCCCGAATGTCAATAGTTATTGCAAAATTTCTGCCAAATTTTTTGTCTGTGGGAATAGGGAACCTCCCGCGCACCGAGCGCGGGAGGTATAGCTTTTTGATCAAAGCGCGGCGGGGACCTTGGCAGAGACTGCCTCGTACTCCGTGACTCCGAGCACCGTCTCGCCGTCGATCTGAAGTGCCGTGGGACGGTCAAATTCAACCTTTATGCTGTGTCCGGTAAGTATTTCCACCATCTCCGTGTGCTTAATGTGCTCACCCTTGAAGATGGAAGGGAAGACCGAGAGCGTTTTAAGCTTGCCGGAACCGAAGAACACCATACAGGAGAGCGTTCCGCTCTCCCCGAGTCTGTCCTGATTCGGTGTCGGGATCATTCCTCCGCCGTAAAATCTGCCGTTCATTGTCGGTGCAAGCCAGACCTTTTCGTATTTCCGCTCGACACCGTCCACCGTTACGGTGGCGTTGCAGGGCTTGAAATGGAAGAGAAGTCCCTTTATCGCGATCGCTGTGTAATTGACGGGCTTGTCGGAGGTCTCGCGCTGCTTATCCCCGACCTCACAGCAATAGCCGTCGATCCCGTATCCGATGCCGTTGATAAATTTGTATTCCTTGCCCTTTACCGTGACGGTAGGCAAGTCCGTAAGGTACTTGTTTATAACGTAAGGCTCGGCGTTCTTTCCTTTACCGAGGTCGTGCGCGAAATCGTTTCCGCTGCCTGACGCGAAATAATATATATCGGTGTCCGGCAACGCGTCCCCGACCTCGTTGACGAAGCGGTTGAGCGTGCCGTCGCCCCCCGCGATAACGAGGCGCCCGTCGCCACTGAGCGAGGCAAAGAACTCGGTATAGCTGTTGACGGACGTCATATCTATGAAATCGAGCTCGTCGTCTTTAAGTATATTTTTCAGCTTTTCAGCCTCCGCCTTTCCGGTGTCGTTTCCGGCGTGCGGATTGTACAGAACGGTGTATTTCATTTCGGGTTCCTTTCGAAAATCATTCGCAAATCGTTTATATTTATATTTTAACATAAAAAGCGCGGTAATGTCAATGAAAAGACTTGGTTATTTTGCCATACAAAAAAGCGGATTTGCGCAAAATATGCCGAATGTGACGGCTGTTTTGCAAGCAGGAAACAATTTAAGGTTGATTTATTCCAACAAGTGATGTATAATGTGACCGAAGAATGGAGGTGTCCGTATTATGGATAAGAACACGAAAAAGATAATAATGATCTCGTCATTGACGGCAGTGACCGTGTCCGCGGCGTTGGCGGCAACGTATTATACGACGAAGCTTTTGGCATCGATCGCCCTTGACCGGGAAGCCCCGCCCGTTATAAAGAAGGCGGGCACCCTTATCGCCGGGTCAAAAAAGGATTCCGAGCTTGCAAAGCAGCTTGATGCCGCCGCCGCAAGGCTGGAGGAAAAGGATACCGAGACTGTCAGTATCATAAGCTCGGACGGAGTGGAGCTTACGGCGCATTGGTATCCCTGCGAGAATGCCAAGCGGGTTATGATCGCGATGCACGGCTGGCGGGCTACGTGGAGCAACAATTTCGGCATTATCGCCGATTTTTGGCACGATTGCGGTTGCAGTATACTTTTCCCCGATCAGCGTGCTCAGAATGCCAGCGGCGGGGACTATATGGGTTTTGGACTTGTGGAGCGGTTTGATTGCCTTGATTGGGTGCATTGGGCAGAGGAGCACACCGATCCCTCTCTGCCGATATACCTCGGCGGTGTGTCTATGGGGGCGACCACGGTACTTATGGCGGCGGGGCTTGATCTTCCCGATCGGGTACACGGCATAATTGCCGATTGCGGTTTTACCTCGCCCGCGGGAATATGGAAGCACGTGGTGAACAAGAACCTGCACCTGCCTTACGGATTGCGCGGCTCTATTGCCTCGGCAATATGTAAGCAGAAAATCCATATGGATCCGGGGAGCTATTCAACGCTTGACGCACTGCGTACAACGCACGTGCCGGTGCTCCTCGTGCACGGCACCGACGACAGCTTTGTGCCGATTTCTATGACGTACGAGAACTATAAGGCTTGCGCTTCTCCCAAGCGGCTGTTCGTCGTTCCGGGGGCAAATCACGGTATGAGCTATATGCTTGACCGCGAGGGATATGAGAGAGCCGCACGCGAGTTCTTCGCGGATTTTGATCACGTCGGACAAGGCAGAGCGGCATTGCCGCTCGGGGGATGACGGGAAAGACTTATTTGATAACGGAGGCATACGCCGATGGAGAGCAGAGACAGAAAAAGTTCAACGACCTCAAGGGTAAAAGCAATAAAGACGGTATGCATCGTGCTTGTCGTGGCGTTAGTGCTTTCATTCGTAATATATGCGATCATACGTACCGTTCTCGGGGACGGTGAGAGCCTCGGTCAGACGGTGATCGAATGGCGCGACGGTCATCCCGTTATCTCGGGTATCGTTATGATGTTCTTCTGCGTGATACAGGTGGTCATTGCCTTTATCCCCGGGGAATTGGTGGAGCAGGCTTGCGGGGTCTTCTTCGGCACGTGGGGCGGACTTCTGTTCTGTCTTATCGGCACGACCGTTGGCAGCAGTATTGCGATCCTTCTCGGCAATCGGTTCGGCAAGGACCTTGTGTACGCTATACTGCCGAAGGAAAAAATAGAAGCCAATGAGTTTTTGACCAAGGGACGGAAGCGCGATATCACGGTTTTTCTGCTGTTTTTGATACCGGGCACGCCAAAGGACCTTTTAACGTACGTTATCAGTCTTACCGATATGAGCCTTCCGCGCTACTTGCTGCTTACGACTGCGGCTCGGATCCCATCCATCGTCACCTCCACGCTTTCGGGGGAGATGATCGCCTCGGCAATGGGCGGGGAGGAGGTGCTGCGGGGCATCGCGATACTTAACGGAGCTATCCTTGCCGTGGCGATTGTCGGTTACGCGGTCTATTTTCTTATAAAGTTTTTGGCAAAAAAGAGGAAAAACAATAATAACGGTGAAACGTAATACTGTCCGGGAGGGCTTCGTCTGAAGCCCTCCCAGAGATTTATCCGACGGGGATATTGGACAATACCATCACCGCCGGAGCAAGTGCACATCCGACGGTTATAAATATAACGGGCATTATACTGCCGCAGGCAAGGATCGAGAGTGCGCCGATCGCCGCGGCAAAGATCAGCGAATCGCGCGAATATTGCACGATCTCAAAAGGCGTGAGCCGCGCCGACCGCTTGGGCGTTACGGCGAAGGTCGCCCGTCTTCCGAGCAAGCCGAGCACGACGGTTTTGATCATCATCGGAGCCAAGGATGCGTAAGTCACTATATTGACGATGAAATACGGGAATAGCAACGGAAATTGGCGTTTTCCGCCGTAGACCACGAGGTCGGGGATCATCGGGGAGCAAAGGAATAATATCATTATTGCATAGATGAGCAGGGAATAGTATATGACCGGGTAACCGAGAAATCCGAGCGCGATGGTGGATATAACAAGCAAAAAGCTCAACAAAGGTACGATCGGCAGGCTGTAGTGCGAGAGCTTCAGATCCAATTTTTCAAACCAAGTCATTTTTGAGCGTTCGATGTTGCGATCGTATTTTTGCATATACTCAAGGTTGCCCTGTGTCCATTTGCACTGCCGCTTTTTAAGTGAGACGTAATCTATCGGAAATTCCTCATAGCACAGAATATCCGGGGCATAAATAATATCGAGCCCCGCATTGCTGATATCGACGGCGAAGGAGATATCCTCCGCCACGACGTGGGGGAAGCCGCCGGTGCGCTCGTAGCATTCGCGTGAGATCATCATTCCGTGACCTATAAGGGCGTTGGCACCGTAAAAATTTTTAATGATCTGAACCGTGGAGCCGTTACTGCCGACGCAGAGTCCCATAAGCCGCTGGAAGAGGTTTTTGCCGCGGGTCGCCTCGTGCCTTGCTTGCACCGCGCCGCACCTGCTGTCATATTTGAAGTATTTAAGAGCTTCGATAATAAAGTCCGGCGGGATGATCTCGTCGCTGTCAAGCACTGCGAAGTAATCGTAGTCGCTTCTGCCGCGCAGATAATTGTTAAGGTTGCCCGCCTTGTAGCCCGTGCGCTCCGATCGGCGTACAAGCTCCACGTCAAGCTCCGGGTGCGCTTCAAGGTATCGGTCGATCTCGGAAACGTAACGCGGATCACGGCTGTCGTCAAGGATAACGGTACGCATTCTTTTATAATTCTGCCGGGCTGACCTTGTAAGCGCATCCGGGTTAAAGTCGTCGCAGGTGCAGTAAAGAAGGAGCACGCGCGGGGGACTGTCCGGGTCGATCGAAATGCTTGCGACGTCACGGTAGCGCCGCAGCAGGTGCTTGCCTACGACCGCGTATGCGATAGAGAAGACGAGGTCCTTTATGCTTCCGAACCAAAGCACGGCAAGCACGGAGGCATTGACGGTCAAAAGCGCAAGTATTGCCGCACGTCGGACGGGCGGGACGGCTCCGAGCCCGTCGGATGCCGTGGCAAGCGAATATATCAGCAGGGCGAGACAAAGCACCCAGATTACGATGATTATGACGTAAAGCGTCGGTTTCTTATTCATATCAGCTCCGTCCCTTGCGGGCGGACCTCCTTTGATCTGACTTCCACGCAATAATAAACGCTTTTGTACGCGGTCTTGTCCGCGTGGGGATCAGACAATTTTCGGGTGCGGAGGGATAAGTTTGAAAACGTACGAGGGATATATATGTATCGAAAAATATACGGTGACGTCGAAACGGCGCTTGGGAGGATAGCGGCGGGGGATGACGGCGGAGTTGATGCGCTATGCCGCAGTATGGGGGGCACGATGCTTGCGCTGGCGCGGGGCATACTGTGTGATACTCAGCTTGCCGAGGATGCCGTGCAGGAGAGCCTTCTGAACGTCATTCGCGGTATCGGAAAATACGAGGCGGGCACGAACGGCTACGCGTGGGTATGCAGGATCGTGCGAAATACTTCGATAAACGTTTTGCGCTCGTACGGCACACGCAGTATCTGTATGGCGGACGAGCTTTCGGCACTGTCGGACGGTTGCGATCCGATTGAGGAGATAACCGCAAAGGTGACCGTGGAGACACTGATACGTGCATTGCCGTCGCTTGAAGCGCGCCGTATGATCTATATGAAGTATTTTCTTGATATGACGGTAAGGGAGATAGCCGCCGAGCTCGGGCGGTCAAAAACTTACGTTGCCGACGGCATCTTGAAAGCCGAAAACGTTATGCGACGAGCATACGAGGGAAAATATCCGTCATAACCGTCGGTTGTGCCGTTGACTTGAATAAGCTCCCTAATTATATTTCACACGCCGAGCATATAGATTTGCCGAAAGCATTACTTGATAATTGCCTTCCCCGGCGGGGGAAGGTGGCAGCCGAAGGCTGACGGATGAGGTGTCATTGCCGCAAAGATAACTCCTCATCCACCGCTGACGCGGTCCCCCTTCTCCCGCAGGAGAAGGCTGCTGTGAACTGTGTAAAGTTAAATCTTTTTGGAACCGCCG
>CAYWVC010000063.1:0-5942 GCA_964461635.1 uncultured Lachnospiraceae bacterium | reverse complement strand
CAAATACACCTTGCATTTTTTTGTAAGTCGTGATATAATTATCGCTAACAGGGAACGAGAGACGAAAGGAAGAGAAAATATGGACAGGACTCTTATAAAAGCGATATATTCGGACAAAGAGAGCTTTGCCGACGCGACGGTAACGGTAGCGGGATGGGCAAGGACGATCCGCGCGAGCAACGCCTTCGGCTTTATCGAGCTGAACGACGGGAGCTGCTTCAAGAATCTTCAGGTCGTATTTGAGGATTCGAAGCTCGGCAACTACCGTGAGATCGCGAAGCAGAACGTCGGCTGTTCACTTATCGTGACCGGCAAGCTTGTATTGACCCCCGACGCGCCCCAGCCGTGCGAGTTGAAGGCGGAGTCGATCGAGGTCGAGGGGGCGTCCACTCCCGATTATCCGCTTCAGAAGAAGCGTCACAGCCTTGAATTTTTGCGCACGATCGCGCACCTTCGTCCGCGGACCAACACCTACAACGCGGTATTCCGCGTGCGTTCGGTGGCGGCGTTCGGACTGCACAAGTTCTTTAACGAGAACGGCTTCGTATACGTTCACACCCCGATAATCACGGGCTCGGACTGCGAGGGCGCGGGCGAGATGTTCCGCGTAACTACCCTTGATCCCGCGTCGCCCGCGCTGACCGAGTCGGGCGAGGTCGATTTCTCGCAGGATTTCTTCGGCAAGCACACGGGGCTTACCGTTTCGGGTCAGCTGAACGTCGAGACATTCGCGATGGCTTTCGGCAGGGTCTACACCTTCGGTCCCGCCTTCCGCGCCGAGCGGTCGAACACTCAGCGTCACGCGGCGGAGTTCTGGATGGTCGAGCCCGAGCTGGCATTCGCCGATCTGAAGGACTATATGGACACGGCGGAGGCGATGATCAAATACGTCGTGCGTTACGTGATGGAGCAGTGCCCCGACGAGTTAGCTTTCTTCAACAAATTCGTCGATCAGGGGTTGCTTGCGCGACTTGAGGGGCTTGTCTCCAGCGATTTTGCGCGGGTCAGCTACACCGATGCGGTAAAGCTGCTTGCCGAATCGGGGCAGAGCTTTGACTACCCCGTATCGTGGGGCATCGACCTTCAGACCGAGCACGAGAGATACCTGACCGAAAAGATCTTCGGCAAGCCGGTATTCGTGACCGATTATCCGAGGGAGATAAAGGCGTTCTATATGCGTCAGAACGACGACGGCAAGACGGTCGCGGCGGCGGATATGCTGGTGCCCGGGGTCGGCGAGCTGATCGGCGGCTCTCAGCGCGAGGAGCGGTACGACAAGCTGATGGAGGCTATCGAGCGCTTCGGGCTTAAGCCGGAGGATTATTGGTGGTACACCGACCTTCGCAAGTACGGCGGCACGAAGCACGCCGGCTACGGGCTCGGATTCGAGCGTCTCATTATGTACATCACCGGAATACAGAACATCAGGGACGTGGAGGCATTCCCGCGCACGACGGGCAACGCGGATTTCTGATAAGTTAACGGAAGCTTAAAATTGAATATTTTTCCGAAGGGAAGAGACCGATATGCTTGTTTCGGAACGTGACGGCCGACGCGGCGCCGACCTTTTGTCGGAGCTGACCGCGCGGTACGGGGAGGTTAAAGACAAAGGACTTTCACTTGATCTGTCACGGGGGAAGCCGGGGAGCGAGCAGCTTGACCTCAGCAACGGGATGCTCGGTGCCTTGCGCACGGCGGAGGATTGCCGGAGCGTGGGGGGCGACTGCCGCAGCTACGGTATGCCGGACGGTGTGCCGGAGGCTCGGGCTCTTCTCTCGGAGCTTTACGGCATCCCCGCGCGTCGGATCGTGCCGAGCGGGAGCTCGTCGCTGAGTCTGATCTACGGGGTGATGCTTCACGCTATGCTTTTCGGTCTGCGCGGCGGTGACCGTCCTTGGGGACGTGAGCCGCGGGTCAGTCTGATCTGCCCGGTGCCGGGCTACGATCGGCATTTTCGGATATGCGAGACGCTCGGGATCGGGATGATCTGCGTTCCGATGACCGAGGCGGGACCGGATATCGGTGCCGTCGAGCGGATCGCGGCGAGCGACCCGACTGTGAAGGGCATCGTGTGCTGTCCGAAGTACTCAAACCCCGACGGGGTGACCTATTCCCGCGATACGGTGCAAGCCCTTGCGTCGATGAAAACGGCGGCGGGGGATTTTCGCGTTTTCTGGGATAATGCCTACGCCCTTCACGACCTTTATCCCGAGCACGACGAGCTTGCCGACGTTTTCTCCGCGGCAGAGGCGGCGGGGAATCCCGACCGCGTGTTTTACTTTGCGTCGACCTCAAAGATATGCTTTCCGGGCTCGGGGGTTGCGTTCCTCGCGGCGAGTGAGGACAGCCTTGACAGCCTTCGACCTTATCTGCGCACGCGGGCGGTCTGCGGCAACAATATGGATCAGATGCGGCTGGTGCGCTTCTTCGGCACGGCGGACGCCGTCCGTCGGCATATGGAGCGCCACGCCGAGCTGCTCAGACCGAGGTTTGAGCTTGCCGAGGGAATACTTGACCGTGAGCTGACCTCCCGCGGACTGCTTAGAATGAGGCATCCGCGCGGGGGATATTTTCTGAGCCTGTATCTGCCGCACGGCACGGCGGCGAGAACGTATGAGCTCTGTCGCGAGGCGGGGCTGACGCTGACCCCTGCGGGGGCGACCTACCCCTACGGCAGGGATCCCGACGACAGCAATCTGCGCCTTGCGCCGAGCGCGCCGGGGCTGCCCGAGCTTGCGGCGGCGGCAGAGCTGTTGGCACTTTGCGTGCGGATCGCCGCACTTGAAAAAGATTTTAAAAAATAAAGCAAAGAGAAAGAAGCTTAACTATGGATATTGCAACAACAGTTATCACAATATTGCTGATTGCCGTCGGGCTGTCGATGGATGCCTTCGCCGTTTCGATCTGCAAGGGTCTGGCGATGAAGAAGATCACCTTCGGCAACGCCGCGACGGTCGGCGGATGGTTCGGTGGCTTTCAGGCAATAATGCCCTTTGGCGGATTTTTCCTCGGCATACTTTTGAAGCACATTATTTCGGCTATCGTTGGGGGAGTGGGCAACACCGAGAATGCCGAGCAGAGCTCGGCGCTCGTCGTTACCTGCATCTGCTCCGCCATCGCGTTTGTGATACTGCTCGTGATCGGGATAAATATGTTGCGTGAGGCACTGTCGAAGGACGACGAGCCCGCCGATGCCTCGCTTGCCTTCGGTCTTATGCTGAAGTTCGCCGTGGCGACGAGTATTGACGCGCTTGCGACCGGTGTGGGCTACGGACTCAATCCGTCGGAGATAGAGCTCTTCGCCGGGCTTGACATGCTGAATATAACCGTCACGTCGCTTATGATAGGTATCACGACCTTCACCCTGTCGGCGATAGGTGTCAAGGTCGGCAGTGTTTTCGGCAACAAGTACGAGAAGCGAGCCGAATTCGTCGGGGGATGCGTTCTGATCATCCTCGGGCTGAAGATGGTCGTTGAGTGCGTGACCGAGGTCGTCGCCTTCCTCTGATGTCACATCGGGACGAGAACCCCTTCGCCTTCAGCGATACGAACAAGAGGTACCATACCTACGAATACTATCTGCGCCACACCTTCGGCGGTAAGGTGGCAAAGCTCCCGATCGACGGGGGATTTACCTGCCCGAATATCGACGGTCGGTGCGGGCGCGGCGGATGTATATATTGCTCGCCCCGGGGCTCGGGGGATCACGCTCCGTCATCCGAGCTGAGCGTGAGTGAGCAGCTTGCCGTCGGGCGCGACGCGCTTGCCGGCAAGTGGCGGACAGACAAGTATATAGCTTATTTTCAGGCGAGGACCAATACCTACGCCCCGGTCGGTGAGCTGAGGCGCAAGTTTTACGAGGCACTTTCGTTTGACGGCGTCGTCGGGATGAATATTGCGACCCGCGCCGACTGTCTTGACGACGGGGTGCTTGAGTTGCTTGCCGAGCTTGCCGAGCGCACGAGCCTTACCGTTGAGCTCGGATTGCAGAGCAGTGACGATCGCACGGCGGAGCTGATAAACCGCGGGCATACCTTCGGGCAGTTCCTTGACGGGTATCGGCGGCTTCGCGCGGCGTCCCGCAAGATCTCGGTCTGCGTGCACCTTATCCTCGGCTTGCCCGGGGAGGGCAGGGAGCAGATGATGCGCAGTGTGCGCGACGTGGCACGGCTTCGCCCCGAGCAGGTAAAGCTGCATTTGCTCTACGTCGTGCGCGGCACGAGGCTCTGCGAGCTCTACGAGGCGGGCGAGTACCTGCCGATGACGCGCGAGGCTTACGTTGATGCGGCGGTGGAGGCACTGACGCTCCTGCCCCCCGAGACGGTGATCGCCAGACTTACGGGCGACGGCGCGCCCGATACCCTCGTTGCGCCGCTTTGGAGCCGCAAAAAGACCTGCGTGGTCAACGAGATAGACAAGGCGCTCTACGCGCGCTCGCTCTGTCAGGGAATATATTTTACCGAAGGAGGACAGGATGGAAGTTGTGTCTTGGGAGGAGCTTGAGCGCTCCTGCAACGAATGTCAAGCCTGCCCGCTTTATGCAACGCGGACGAATTGCGTGTTCGGCACGGGTGACCGAAGCGCCGAGCTGATGTTCGTCGGCGAGGCACCGGGTGAGCAGGAGGACCTTAGCGGTGAGCCCTTCGTCGGGAGGGCGGGTAAGCTGCTTGACAAGTACCTTTTTGCCGTCGGAATAGAGCGTAGCGAGGTCTACGTCGCCAATATCCTGAAGTGCAGACCGCCGAAGAACCGCGACCCGTTGCCGAACGAGGAGGATGCCTGCATCGGCTACCTTCGCTCGCAGGTAAGGCTCGTTAAGCCGCGGATCATCGTCTGCCTCGGACGGATCGCGGCGATGAGGCTGATCTCCCCCGACTACAAAATCACGCGACAGCACGGCGAGTGGGTCGAACGCGGCGGATTTTACATAACTGCGGTCTACCATCCCGCGGCACTGCTTCGCGATCCGCGGCGGAGCGAGGAGATGCTTGCCGATATGGAGAGCATAAAGGAAAAGCTTGACGCCCTTCGGGGAGAGAAAAGATAAGAATTACGAAAGGAAATGATGATATTATGAGGCTCGGAACCACTACGACTTTTTTTGCCACGAGGCGCGACGGCTCGCGCACGACGTTTGCCGAACAGATTAAGGCTTGTGCTGATGCGGGCTTTGAGGCGGTAGACCTTGATTTTGCCGCCGCAGACGCACTGCCCGAGCGGGGCTTTGAGGCGCAGATCGCGCAGATCGGGGAGGCTCTCGCTTCCACGGGTCTTGTCGCGTCGCAGGCGTGCGCACCGTACAACGACCTGCTCTATACCTACGGCAAACAGCCCTCGGACGGGGAGAGGGAGGCACTTCTTGCCCGTCTTGACCGCACCGTTAAGGCGTGCGCCGAGCTGGGGGTGGGCACGCTTGTGCTTCGCCCGTTGAACGATACCGTGAATACCGAGTATGACCCCGAGGCGGTCGCGGCGACTAACCGCGAATTCTATCTTCCCACCGTTGAGGCGGCAGTGAAGGCGGGCGTCGGCGTCGCGTTTGAGAATATGTGCGAGCTCGATATGTCGGTCTACCGCAGGACCTTCTGCGCCTCGGTAGATGACCTTGAGCTTCTGACCGATGGCTTCGGCGATCGCGCGGTCGGTGTGTGCTGGAACTTTGCCCGCGCACATCAGATGATGACCGATCAGGCGGGCGAGCTCCGCCGTATGGGAGCAAAGGTGACCGCGCTCCACGTGAGCGACGCCTCGACCGTCCGCGTCTCTAAGCTCGTGCCCTTCGTCGGGAACGTGAAGTGGGAGAAGCTCGTGCCCGCCCTCCGTGAGATCGGCTATTCGGGCGACTTCGTCCTCGATGCCGAGGCGTTTATGAATAATATGCCCGACGACCTCCGCCCCGATGCCGCGCGGATCGCCGTCAGCTTCGCTAAGTATTGTATGGC
>CAYWVC010000062.1:0-6178 GCA_964461635.1 uncultured Lachnospiraceae bacterium | reverse complement strand
TTTGACACCACAGGCGCAAAAGAAAAAGCTAACAAAAAGAAAACGCCGAAGGAGACTTTCGCCGCCTGCGGGCGGCGAGGAGGGCTCCGCGCCCTCCACCGCGCCGCCTTTTGAAAAAGGCGGGCGAAAACTTACCGATGGGTTAAGAGTGAAGCCCACCAAAAGGCTGGACCGAAACTTACTGACGGGTTAACGGGTGAAAACTTGCCGGCGGGCTAAGGGTGAAGCTCCCTTCACAAAACGCCGCCCCGAGCGATTTTTTCGCTCGGGGCGGCGTGTTTATCTTTTTAAAGAGTGGCGGGAAAGCCCGCGGCACTCACCGCGGCGACAAGCGCCTCGCCGTCGGTCTCCGACGGATGGTACGAAACCTCGGCTGTGGCGGAATCAAGGTCTACCTTGACCTTTTTGACCCCCTTCACCGCCTTGAGCGCCTCCTCTACCCGAGCCTTGCAATGACCGCAGTGCATATCCGACACGTGCAACGTCACTGTCTCACATTTTTCAAAAAGTCCCATAACGTTAAACTCCTTTCATCCTGTCAAGCGCATCCTGAAGTATTATCTGCGCCGACAGAGTATCAATTATATTTTTTCGCTTTGATCCGCGCGTGTCGGTCGCGTTAAGATAACGCGACGCCTGCACGGTGGAAAGCCGCTCGTCTACCGTCGCAACCGGGAGCCCCGTGAGCTCGGCAAGCAGCTCGGCAAACCTTATCGCACGCTCCGCGCGGTGTCCGCAGCTCCCATCCATATTCTTCGGCAGACCGACGACGATCCCCGAAACGCCCTCCCCCGTCGCATAGTGCGCAACGAGCTCGGCAATATTTTCAAGCCCCGTCGCACGAAGAGTCTCGCGCCCGACGGCAACGGTACGTCCCGGATCGCTTATCGCAATACCGGTGCGGGAATCCCCGAAATCCACGCCGAGCAAGTTTCCGGCGGTATTTTTCAGCTCGGCAAGCGTAAGTATCATCCTATCCTCTCTCCGATCCATTGTACGATGTATTCGTAGACCTCGGTCCTGACCTCCCCGGTCTCGTTAAGGAGCTCGTGACGTGCGCCGTCCCAAAGCCTCAGGGTCAGGTCTGCGACTCCGGCAGCCTTAAGCCGCTCGTAGACCTTCCGAACGCCCTTACCGCGGTCGCCGACCGGGTCGTCGCTCCCGCTGATCAGAAGGATCGGGAGCTCGCGGTCCACCGTCCCCGCCCACTTTTTCGACGACACCCTGCCGAGCAGGTCGAAAAGGTTATAATATCCGTTGACAGTAAATTCAAAATTGCAGAGCGGATCGGCAAGGTACCTCTCCTGCACCGCGGTATCACGTGTGATCCAAGCCGACGGCGGCTCGCCCTTGAAGCACTTCTCGTAGCTCCCGGTCGAAAGCCCCTTTATAAAGCCGTCGTGAAAATGATCGCCGTGCAGGGCAATGCTGATACGCGTAAGGAGCTTTGCCACGCCCGTCGGGGCTCCGGGACCGGCGGTTCCGCTTATGATCGCCGCGTCGATATCCTTGCTGTATTCGGAGAGATAACAGCGCGCAACGAACGATCCCATACTGTGCCCCATCAGCACGATGGGGGTCGACGGGAACCTTCGCTTGACGACCGACGTCATAGTATGCAGATCCTCCACGAGCGCGTCGGCAGAGCCGGTATATCCGAGCTCGTCCTCGCCCGACGCCGTTTCGCCGTGCCCGAGGTGATCGTGCCCGCAAAAGGCGATCCCCTGCGAGCAAAAATACCCGGCGTGGGGCTCGTAGCGCCGCACGTATTCGCACATACCGTGACTGAGCTGTATCACCGCGCGCACCTTCGGCGGCGTGTAGATGTAGTACGATACCCTGCTCCTTCCGTCAAATGAGGGGAAGGTACCGCGTTCAAAAGCCATTCCGTCCATAGTCCAGATCCTTTAATTTTATCAGACGCTGCGTATTCTGTTGCTGAAGGTAATTATCGGCGTGGCTCCCGCGCCGACTGTAAGCTCAAAGAGCCTGCCGCAGACGGGATTTTCGGTATAAAAATGTCCCGCCGCAAAGAGCGACACACCGTGATCCGGCGAATCGCAAAGGTTGTGATACCCGAATTCACCGGCAAGGTAGGCATCGGCACCCGCCGCGATCGCATCGCGGACAAAGGATCCCGCGCTCCCGCCCGATACCGCGATACGCGAGATCGGTCTGCCCGCGTCCGAATATTCCACGAAGGGTGCACCGAGCGCATCCTTCACCGTCGCGGCAAACTCATCCGCCGTCATCGGGTGCTCCGCGTCGCCGATCCGTCCGATGCCGTTCTCGCCGAATTTCTCAACGTTGCGAAGAGAGACGAGCGACGCCAATATATCGCTCACGCCGCCCTCCGCCGCATCGAGCCTTGTGTGAAAGCTCATCACGGCGATACCGTTTTGCACCAGCCGAATAAGCTTGCTCCCGCGGTACTCGTCGGCGCAAACGTCGCGTATCCCGCCGTAGAGCATCGGATGATGGGTGAGGATCACGTCACAGCCCTCCTCTGCCGCCTCGTCAACCGCGTCGGAGGTAGCGTCAAGCGCGATCAGCACGCGTTCGACCTCGCGATCGGGATCGGGACAGCAGGACATTCCGTCGGCGTCCCCCGAAAGGGTCAGCTCGGACGGGATCGCGCGATCGAGATATTCGTAAAATTCCCTGACAGTCATATCCTTTTACCGTACTTTCTTTTATTTCAAGGTCTTGAGTTCGGCGGCAAGAGCTTCCTCCGCCGACGCATCGAGCCCGGCAGATCGCCGTCCCGCAATACGCTTTTCAACGTGATCAAGCTCACGCGCGGCAAGCTCGGACAAAAGCTCCCCGCCCCGCCGTATGTTCACGCGCCCGAGCAAAAGCTCGGCGGCACTGTACTGCGCGATCTCGCCGGAAAAGGTCGCCGCGATCACCTGGTATATCCGCTCGCCCTCGCGCACAAGTCGCTCGTCGGTGACGGTAAAGCCGTGCGAAACGAGGTAGGCTCGCAGGACCTCCGGCTTCGTCATCGGTTGAAGAACGAGCGAAACCGCAGGATCGCGCAAAAACGGAACGTCGATAATGGAGGCGATAAGCTCCCCTCCCATACCGCAGATCGCGTAATCGGTGATCCCGAGCCCGTCAAGACCGCAAACGCCGTCGGTCAAACGGACGCTGATCGCGTCCGAAAGGCCGGCGGCGGCAATATTCTTCACCGCACGGTCAAGCGGACCGGGGTTGATATCGGTAGCGATCGCGCACCTCGCAAGCCCGTTGCCGACAAGGTAAACGGGCAGATATGCGTGATCGGTCCCCACGTCGGCAAGGTACGCGCCGCGGCGGACGAGCTCCGCCGCGGCGACGAGCCGCCGACCCGGAAGGGCAAAACGCATCAAGCGTTCTTCCCCGCCAAATACTCGTTAAGCTTCTTTACGAGCGCATCGGCGTCGGTACCGTGGACCGCGCACGCCTGCTCAATGCTCTCACCGCGCGATGCCGGGCATCCGAGGCAATGCATCCCTATCTCAAAGAAGAACTGCGCCGTACCCGAATCGTGATCGAGCACGTCGCCTATTATCGAATTCTTTGTTACTTCCATCTTTTCATACCTCCGTGTTTATTCGTTTATGATTATAATTCAAAAGCCAAGCCTTGTCAAGTGTGATTTTTTGTTAAAATTCGGGTTAACTATTGCAAAAACAGGGATACTTATGCTATAATGGAAAAAATATTTCTATTATGCGGCAGGTCCGCACGGAGGTTTCACTTGATAGTTGCACTTGAAGAAGCAAAATATAAGCTCATCGGAATGCGGGAAAACATAAAGGATCTCGGCTCCGCCATCCGCGTAGACGAGCTCCGCGCCGAGATACCGGAGCTTGAGAAGCTCACCCTTGAGCCCGACTTCTGGTCCAATCAGGACAATTCGTCGAAGATCCTGCAGTCGATCAAGCAAAAGAAGGACAAAGTCGCCGAATACGAATCGCTCTGCTCAAGGCTGGAGGATGCGATCACCCTATCCGAGATGGCTATCGAGGAGAACGACGAGAGCTGCGTCGAGGAGGTCGAAACCGAGCTGCGCGAGATCGCCGAGACCGAGGAGAATATGCGCAACGAGATCCTGCTCTCGGGCGAATACGACCGCAATAACGCAATAATATCCTTCCACCCCGGTGCCGGCGGTACCGAGGCTATGGATTGGGCACTGATGCTCTACCGAATGATCACCCGTTGGGCGGAGCGCCATAAATTCAAGGTCAAGCTCACCGATTGGCTTGACGGTGAGGAAGCCGGGCTGAAGAGCGCCACCGTAATGGTCATCGGCGAGAATGCCTACGGCTACCTCAAGAGTGAGCACGGCGTTCACCGCCTCGTAAGAGTCTCGCCCTTCGATTCGTCGGGCAGAAGGCACACATCCTTCGCGTCGATCGAGGTAATGCCCGAGTTCGACAAGCTTGACGACATCGTCATCCGTGAGGAGGATTACGACTTTATGCCCTACCACTCCAGCGGTGCGGGCGGGCAGAACGTAAACAAGGTCAGCTCGGCAGTGCGTATCTACCACAAGCCGACCGGCATCGTCGTCACCTGTCAGACCGAGCGCTCTCAGCTCCAGAACAAGGAGACGGCTATGCGTCAGCTGAAGTCAAAGCTGATGGAGATCAAGATCCGCGAGCGCCTCGATACCATCGATCAGGTCCGCGGGGTAAAGACCAACATCGAATGGGGCAATCAGATAAGATCCTACGTCTTTATGCCCTATACCCTTGCGAAGGATACCCGCACGGGATATGAGGATCCCAACATCATCTCGGTTATGGACGGCGGGATCGACGGATTTATAAACGCCTACCTCAAAATGATCGCAAAGGATCAGGCGGAGGGAAAGAATAACTCAAAGTGATCCGAAAGGGGGCTTTCTGTATGATGAAAAGGAAAGGCAAGCCGGATTATATCGCAATATCGCTTTTGATCTCCTCGATCGCGCTGATCGGGATATTCGTCACCGCCTGCGTGCGTAAGAAGAGCCTTGTCGCCGCGCTGACCGCAGTTGCCGCACTCAATACCGCGGCGGGATGGTGGTTCGTGACCTCAAGGCGCAAAAAGCACGGGGGCTACCTCTTCGACCTCTTCGACGAGGGGAGCTACGAGGTGTTCAGCGACGACGAGGCGGCAAGCGCCGACCGCGCGGTCCGCAGCGGGCTTTACCGCAAGCGTGCCGCCGAGCGTCCGAACGGCTCGGGTCAGCTCATACGCGCGATCCCGATCGACGAGACGGCGACCGAGGCGGAATTTGCCAAATGAACGGAATACGTGAGGAAGACGTAAGGACCGCTGCACTCTTCGGCAGCGGTTCTTGCGATAAGCTGAGGGCGGCGCACGTCGCGGTCTTCGGGGTCGGGGGTGTCGGAGGCTACGTTTGCGAGGCACTCGCCAGAGCCGGGATAGGCGCGATAGATATCGTGGACGGCGATACCGTTTCGCTGTCCAATATCAACCGCCAGATCATCGCCCTTCACTCCACCGTCGGTACGCCGAAGGTGGAGGTGATGCGCGCCCGTATCGCCGATATCAACCCCGATTGCCGCGTCACGGCTCATTTCGGCTTTTATCGGGCGGGCGAGGAGGATATCATCCCCCTCGGCGGGCTCGATTATATTGCCGACGCGATAGACGACGTCGGAGCGAAGGTTGCCTTGGCGCTCAGAGCGAAGGCGGAGGGTGTGCGCCTCATCTCCGCTATGGGCGCGGGTAACAAGCTCGATCCGTCGCTCTTCCGGGTCGCGGATATATACGAAACGCAGGTCTGCCCGCTCGCGAAAACGATGCGCAAGAGATTGCGCGAGGTCGGGATAGACCGCCTGAAGGTCGTCTTCTCGCCCGAGCCGCCCAAGCGCAACGGCGAGGGAGTCGTCGGCAGTGCGCCCTTCACCCCCGCCGTCGCCGGAATGATACTGGCAGGCGAGATCGTGAGGGATATTTTGAACGATCGAACATTGTAATTTTTTCGGTACTCTCTACCGTATTTGAGCAAGCAAATCTCCCCGCCGACCGTTTCGGTCGGCGGGGAGATTGTTTATTGTGCGGCGACCGCCGTCACCGTCGTGGGATCAGCTTTGACCCTCATCGCCTGTGTCCTTCGATTCCGCCAAGCGATCCCAATCGGTCATCTCCTCGGTCACGTCCTTTCCGAACAGCGCCG
>CAYWVC010000061.1:0-6225 GCA_964461635.1 uncultured Lachnospiraceae bacterium | reverse complement strand
TTCGAAGGGGTGTGGGGGAACCTTCTTCTAAGAAGGTTCCCCCACGCTCTCGTATCCTCTAAAAATCTCTACGCTCTCGTATTCTTCTAAGAAAGGATTCCCCACGCCTCACTTTTTATAATTCACCTTAAACGGCGTAAGCACGCCGTTATCCATTTTCATAATACGGTCGGCACGCTCGGCTATCTTCATATCGTGCGTCACGATGATGAGCGTCTGCGTCAGCATATCCTTCGTCCGCAAAAGGAGCTCCAGCACCTCGTCGGCGTTGGCGCGGTCAAGGTTGCCCGTCGGCTCGTCGGCGAAGACTATCTGCGGCAGGTTGATCAGCGCCCGCGCTATCGCCACCCTTTGCTGCTGCCCGCCCGACAGCTCACTCGGAAGGTGGTGCAATCTGTCTGCGATATCAAGGCTCGTGACCAGCTTCTTGAAATTCTCCTCGTACGACAGCTTTTTCTTCCCGCACATCATAGTGGGCACGAGAATGTTCTCCATCGCCGTATATTGCGGGATAAGATTGTGGCTCTGAAATACCATCCCCACGTAGTTCCCGCGAAAGTACGCAAGCTCGTCGGACGACATAGCCGTAATATCGGATCCGCGGATCACGACCCTCCCGGAATCGGGGCGGTCAAGCCCGGCGCAAACGTGCAAAAAGGTGCTCTTCCCCGACCCCGACGAACCAATTATGGCGACAAATTCTCCGTCGTAAACCTTAAGGTTCACGCGATCGACGGCTGTCACGATCTCGTCGTATTGCTTGTACTGCTTTATTACGTTCTCGGTCTCAAGTATAACTCTTCCCGTTTCGGTCATATTATTTAAACCTGCGCTTTCATCTTATTTTTGCTCGGCGCTCGCCCTTTTGCCCGCCAAATACGGTATCCACGCCGACAGGAAGCCGCACGCCAGCGCCGTCAGCAGGCAGATAACCAATGCCAGCGGAGGCATATAGAAGCTGAACACTACCTCCCCCGTACTGCCGAGCGACGGCACAAAGGTGGCACACAGAATATAGATCAGGAAGTCGGCGATAAATCCGAGCACAAGGGTCATAACGGCGCTTGCAACGGCAAGCACGACCCCCTCGGTCAGATATATCCCGCGAATTCGCCGTCGGTCGGCACCAAGCGAGGTAAGGATATACAGCTCGTTTTTCCGCCGGCGGAAGAAATGCTCCTGCGCGAAGAACCATATCATCGGAGATACGAGCATCACGGCGACCGACATAAAGGTGATGAGCCCGTAATGATTCTCATCCCCCGTGATCCGCGATCTGATGACGTTATACGTCTCGGTCACCGAATAGTCGTAAAGCGAGAAAAGGCTCGTAAGCTTGTTCCTCACGACGGTGAAATCCGCCGTGCCGTACGCCGAATCGTCCATATAGACCCGAAGCTCGGGATGCAATGCGACCTTTCCGGTCACGCGTCGGTATTCGTCGGCACCCATCCCGACGATAATGCAATCGTCGTTTCCGGCGTAGTCAATCACCGCGCCGATTGTATATTCCTTATAATTAAAGTATGAGTTCTCGATCATCTTCCGGAGAACCGCGCGGCGGTTGCCCGTATTCAGAAGGTATTCGTCGGGCAAGGTAACGAACTCCCCGGCGGTAGCCACTATTATCTTGTCCCCTACCTTGAAATCAAAGCAGGCAAGGCTCCGTATACTCTCGCTGATCACCACGGTGTCGGGATCGTTCAGCACCGACGAGAGGTCGCCCTCCACGGTGAAGATCCCGTTTTCCTCGATCACCGAAACAAGGCTCGCGTCAAACGCGGCAAACTTGAAGCTGTCGGTGGTCATCGAATATCCGCCGTCGACATAGCGGTATCGGTCGTCCCCGAGCCCGCGTATGCTGTACGCATACCGACTGTCGGTCACCGAGCCGTCCGGAACGAGCATATGCGCCCGCTCGGCGCTCGCCGTGACCTCGTCGTTCCAATAGAGGTACTTGATCTGCGATGCAAGCTCCGCGTCGGCGGCTATGTCATCCATAACGTTCGCAAGGTCCTCCTCAGTCAAGGTATTCGCGGGCGAATCGGCGGTCACGGTATACTCGTATATATCGTTGCTCTGCGCATCGCTCACCATACGGGCAATATAAAGACCGCAGAGGAAGATCGACGTGAACGCGACGGCGGTAAGGACGAGATTGACGAAGTATTTTCTGAACCTCAGCATACTCCGCAGCTCGTAGCCGCGCGGGAAGCCGATGCGCGACGAATCGAACGACCGTCGCGGCGAGCTGACGAGGTTTGAGTTGTCCTGCGCCGACAGAAGGGTCACGGGAGCACTCATCGCCATACGCTTGATCGGCATATACACGGCGACCAGTATGATCAAAAGCTCCATAACGGCAAACTTCCCGACGACGGCAAGCGGTTCGCCGATCTGCGCAAACCTCGCACCGTAGATAAGGTAAATCATCAGCGCCGACGTTGCCCCCGCGGGCACAAGCGTCAGAAGCGATACCGTCAGCAGCTCAGCCGCGCCGGTGCGATAGAGCCGCGAGAACCCCGCGCCGAAGGTCATAAATATCCCGTAACGGTACTTATAATGATTGACCCGCATCGAGAACAGCACGGTCAGAAATGCCGTGCAAACGGCAATAAGTATCAGATATATCCAGAAATAGAGCGGATCGTTGCCTTGGTTCGCCAACAGCAAAAAGCAGATGAGGGCACCTGCCGCTCCGATAACGGTGAGAGCCGAGAGGATGCGGTTCGCCGCCTTACGTGCGCCCTCTCCGAGCGAGGAACGGTATCTTCGATCCTCCGGATCCTCGTACCCGCGCACCTTGCGGTGGTTAAAGGAATGATATACCTTCCCCGCAACGGCGGCAATCACCGCAAAGACCGCCAGCAGTATCAGCTGTTGCGACGAGCCCGAGCGATTCATCATAGGATCGTCGGTGTAGAGCGGAGTATACTCCTTCGACGAATATTTCAGGTTAATATTGTGCTTCTTCGACGAGGTGACCGCCCAGAAGAGCTCCTCCGATTCGTGCGGATCGTCCATATCCAGCCTGATGCCGATCACGTTCCCCGAAGAGGTGCGGGAGAAGGTCAGCTCGGGCCACAGCTCGTAGCCCGAGGTATAGTTACTGAGGCTCACGAACGAGCCCTCGCTTACCCCGGTAAGTATTATGTGCTCGTCGTACTTCTCGGAAAGTATCCGGTGCGCGTTACTGCGGTTAATCTCGGCACCGATCAGTAAGGTCAGGAACAGCACCTGTATGATAAATACGGCAAGGAAAAAACTGAGATATTGCTTGGGGTCCGAAAAAACGCTCTTTGCAGACAGCGACGTGCCCCGTCTGCCCTTGCCCCTGTCGGTTTTCATTGTCCCTTGATCACCTCGCATTCTTCATTTTAGTAGTAGCGTACTGCCGCCGCGACCTTGCCGACCGCATCGGCTCGGCGCGTCACGTCGGAAGAAAAGCGCACGAGCTCACAACCGTCGCAAAGGATCCCAACCGCAAGACCGCCGTCGGTCAGTGCGGCAACACGGTCGCCCGCTTGCAATGCGGCTCCGCGCTCAACTATCACGACGTCACCGCAAAGTATTCCCTGCTCGCGCTGATCGGTCACCGCGCGGAAGGCAAAGAGCGACCCGCGATCCGTCCCCGACGGTGCGCGAAAATAAACGTAGCCGTCAAAATTGTCCTCAAAATCAAGCGGAGCCCCCGGACGGATCTCCCCGAGCAACGGGATGCGGTCACGCTCAACGTCCGCAATATCCTCAACGCGAAGGGTCCTGCTCTTCCCGTCCACCTTGCTGACGAGCCCCATTTTCTCTATCCGCTTGATGCAAGCTTGCACCGTCGAGGTGCTCTTTATCGCGAGCGCCGCCTGTATCTCCCGCACGCTCGGTGAGTACCCGCGCTCGCTCAGCGTCGTCTTTATATATTCGTATACCTTCCTGTCCCTTGGACAAAGCTCCGTCATCCGATTCCTCCAAAGCTCACAAAAAGTGCCGTGCACTCCTCGTATTTTCCCCATTATAGCACAACACGGCAAAAAATGCAAACAAATGTTCCGTTTCGGGTATGTCAAGTTGAATAAAAATCGCACCGACCACTTAGTTAATTTGTTAACAAAGTAGATTTTGCCAAAAGCCTCTTGCAATTCGCGAGCATTTGGGATAAAATTATGCTGTAGAAAAAGCAAATTTTATGGAGGAAAGAAATATGGCTTTGACTTCTAACAAATACGTTCTCAATTGGGTCAACGATATGGCAGCGATGACCAAGCCGGATCAGATCGTGTGGATCGACGGCTCGGAGGAGCAGGCTGAGCAGCTCCGCGCCGAGGCTTGCAGCACCGGCGAAATGGTAAAGCTCAACGAGGAGCTCCTTCCCAACTGCTACCTGCACCGCACCGCCGTCAACGACGTCGCGCGTGTTGAGGGCAGGACCTTCATCTGCACCAAGACCAAAGAGGGTGCGGGCAACATAAACAACTGGATGGACCCGCAGGAGTGCTACGCAAAGCTCTCCAAGCTCTTCACCGGCTCTATGACCGGACGTACTATGTACGTTATTCCCTACTCTATGGGCATCGTCGGCTCCGACTTTGCAAAATACGGCATTGAGCTGACCGACTCCATCTACGTCGTGCTCAATATGCTCATTATGACCCGCGTCGGCGTGAACGTTCTCGAAGCCATCGGCGACGGCGACGATTTCATCAAGGGTCTGCACTCGAAGGCTCAGCTTGACGAAAACAACAGATACATCTGCCACTTCCCGGAGGATAACACCATCTGGTCGGTCAACTCGGGCTACGGCGGAAACGTTCTGCTCGGCAAGAAGTGCTTCGCGCTCCGCATAGCTTCCTTCCTCGGTCGCAAGGAGAATTGGATGGCAGAGCATATGCTCATCCTCGGCATTGATTACCCGAACGGCGAGACCAAGTACGTCTGCGCCGCCTTCCCGTCTGCCTGCGGAAAGACCAACCTCGCTATGCTCATCCCGCCCGAGATCTATCGCAAGAAGGGCTACAAGGTCCACACCGTCGGCGACGATATCGCTTGGCTGCGCATAGGCAAGGACGGCAGACTTTGGGCTGTCAACCCCGAGAACGGCTTCTTCGGCGTTGCCCCCGGCACGAATGAGAAGTCCAACCCCAACGCGCTTGCCACCACCCGCCGCGACACCATCTTCACGAACGTCTGCCACGACCTCGACAATAACACGGTCTGGTGGGAGGGTCTTAACAACGATCCCCCGAAGAACGCCCTCAACTGGAGAGGCGAGACTTGGGACTACACCAAGTACGACAAGAACGACAAGGTCGGCACCGCGGGTGCTCACCCGAACAGCCGCTTCACCGCTATGGCAACGAATTGCCCCTGCCTGTCCGATAAGTTCAACGATCCCGCAGGCGTGCCGGTAAGCGCGATCGTCTTCGGCGGTCGCCGTGCGAAGACCGCTCCGCTGGTATATCAGTCCACGAGCTGGCAGAACGGTACCTTCGTAGGCTCGATCATGGCTTCCGAGACCACCGCCGCCGCATCCGGTGCTGTCGGCGTGGTGCGCCGCGACCCGATGGCAATGCGTCCCTTCGTCGGCTACAATATGGGCGATTACTTCCGTCATTGGCTCGATATGGGTAAGATCATCCCGAACGCCCCGAAGATCTTCCACGTCAACTGGTTCCGCACCGATGAGAACGGCAACTTCGTGTGGCCCGGCTTCGGCGATAACTTCCGCGTCCTCCTCTGGATCATCAAGAGATGCGAGGGCGAGATCGACGCCAAGCTTACCCCCATCGGCTACGTTCCGAATGCCGAGGATATCGACATTGAGGGGCTCGACGGCATTACCCTTGACACCGTGAAGGACCTCCTCTCGGTCGATAAGGAGGCATGGCTCGCCGACGTTCAGAATATCAAGGAATTCTACTCTCTCGTCGGTGACAGCGTTCCCGCCGAGCTCTACGACGAGCTCAAGGGACTTGAGGAGAGACTCTCCAAATAAGTCACCGAGCAACAAGTATAAGCGCCCCGTGCACGCGATAAGCGTGCACGGGGCGTTCAACGCCTTAAATGCAGACGGATTTTGTCGAAGATCGCGAACGAAAAAACGCCCAAGATGAGATTTATCTTCAAAAAGGGGTTGACAAAAGCCCCGAAGCGTGGTATAATGATCATTGTCAGCAGTTAATATCGCGGGGTAGAGCAGCCTGGTAGCTCGTCGGGCTCATAACCCGGAGGTCG
>CAYWVC010000060.1:0-6252 GCA_964461635.1 uncultured Lachnospiraceae bacterium | reverse complement strand
CAGGTGTCCATTCAGGCGGTGGAGCAGATCGAAGCAAAGCCCCTGCCGCTGACTTCCAAAGTCGCCGTTGACCGTGAGGATTACCAAAATCTCGTCACAGCGGCGCAGAAATATGTGGCACAGGAAAAGCAGGAAGGCAAGCTGAAGAAACTGCTGAAAGAAGCGAAAAGAACGATTTCTGATTTGAAAGAAAAAATCCAATCGCTGACCATGGAACTCGCTGCGGTCAAGGCTGAACTGGCACAGTATAAGTCCGTCCGAGGAAAGCTCCGCACTCCCGATTTGGAACAGGAAAATGACCGACTTCGCAAACGGATTCACACTTACGAAGAAGTGATTTCCAAGAATAATCTGTGGCATTTCTTCAAGGAAAATCGCAATAAAAACCGAAATCGGGATGATGCCCGGTAAATCCCGTCTTGACCTGTAAAAATCGCATTTTATCCAACAGGAGCGTTCCAGACGATGAGAGCATCGTTTGGACGCTCTCTATCGGAAAATCGCTCACTTTTTACAGGTGTAGAGCTGGCAAAAATTTATGAAAATCGGAGGTATTTATGAAAACAGGTCTTACCAAGAAACAGAAAACAACCAGCATCTTTTTCACCGACGCAGACGAGCTGATTGAGGTTTGCACCCATAACACGGCTCTCAAAAATCGCCTTGCCGCTTTTGCTACAAAGTATCCAGCAGAGTGCCGCTTGATGGACGATGACGAAAACGGTTGCAAGACTTATGAGGTCAGCAAAGGTCGCTTCGGTTTCAAGCTAACACCGCCCTATTCCAAGGAACGGAAGCAGGCCGCCAGTGCGCTGGCAAAGAAAAATATCGAAAATCTGAGGAGAAATACGAAATGAAGTTGTTTTTATACTTGACTTCATCCACAAATCATGATACGATTGTGACAATAAACGTTGGAAGACAGTGCTCCGAAATTGGGCACTGTCTTTTTTGTTTAAGTATTGAGGTGAAATTGATATGAACCACGATGTAATGCAAGCCCCAACCAGGCAAGAAGCTTTGGAAAAATTACTGAATGTGTGGACTGTTTCTTCTGTGATGGAATATGTTCCGCTGGCAGACTGCCTTGACCGCATCTCAAGCGAGGATATTCATGCGATGTATACGATTCCGCAGAAACGGATCTCCGCTATGGATGGATATGCAGTGAAATCAAAGAATTTCATAGATGGAACACCGGATGTTTCCAAATGGACCATGGATGTGGATTTTACTCCCGCAGACACCGGGGATGATTTTCCGGATGATTATGATACCGTAATTCCAGTAGAACAGCTACATTTCGGGGAGGATGGAAAACTGAAACTGATGGAAGATTTCCTCTTCCACACAGGCAGTGGCATTCGTCCTGCTGGTTCCATTATGCAAGCCGGAGATTTGCTGATTCGGAAGAATACTCGCATCACACCAGAACTTCAGGCAAATCTTGCGGTGGGCGGGATCCGTATGGTTCCGGTGCAGAAAATGCCAGTCGTTGCTTTTATCCCCACCGGCAGCGAATTGACATCAGCTGGTCTTGAACCCCAACGGGGGCAGAATATCGAATGTAACAGTCTGTTGATTTCAGCTTATCTGAAAAAATGGGGTGCAAAACCCATTTGCTTCCCCATTGTCAGAGATACCCCGAAATTGCTCCAGCAAGCAATGGAGGAAGCACTTGAATTTGCAGATATTGTAATTTTGAACGGTGGTTCCTCCAAGGGGACAGAGGATTACACCTCACGAATGATGGAGCAGCGTGCCAGCTATTTCGAGCATACAGTCCGTACCGTACCGGGCCGACCTGTTGGTATTGCCATGATTGACGGAAAGCCGGTAATCAATATGCCGGGACCCACCATGGCAGCGTGGGTGGTCAGCGATTGGCTGATTTATCCGATGATTTGCCGCTATTACGGCATTCCCGTGGAAAAACGGAAGTGTGTGCAGGCGTTTCTGACGGAAGATATGAAAAAAGGTCCTCCTGTGGAGGTTTATTCCAAGGTGAAACTGGAAAACCGGGCGGGGCTTTATTATGCAACGCCTATCGGACGAGGAGCCAGAAACTCTGAAATGCTACGGGATGGAATCGGTCTGCTCATTGCCCCCATTGGAGAAATGGGGTATCACAAAGGACAGCCTGTTTCAGTAGAACTGATGACAGATGAAACACTGATCCCCATGACCGAAGTCCCGCCCCACATCGTGTTGCCGGAAAATTGCGATCAATGTGAAAATCATTGTTCTGTGTCTGCGCTGAAATGTGGTCGGGGAAAAGCATATTTTACACGGCTCAAAAACGGTGAGCAGTTCCAATGTGACAACGCCTGTGCCAACCTATTGGTAGACGTGGCACAAGCGGTAAGGCACATGGGAACTATGAAACAGCAACATAATTCCAGTACAGAGGATCTTCTCGACGGTCTCAGCCCAGAGGAACAAGAACAACTACTTTCCCTTCTGCAAAAACAGCAAGCTAAAATGAATGCGGATCATGCCAGGCGCCACACCATCGGTAGCCACAGCGAACACGGAAAGCATCGCTTTTAATCAACTTCATATTGTAGCTCGAGCCCTCTGATCTAAAGCACTTTGCCATGACAGTTGTGCCGAAACCGACCCCGGTTTCCAGGGTCGTACTGGAAACGGTGCGGCCTTCCATTTTGAAAAGAGTCTATTCTTTCTGTCCTGTCATATCGGAACAGCTGTTTTGGTGTGCCCTGAAAGCCGGTCTCTTTGGAAACCGGCTTTTCTTTTTGCGCTGTACAGAGGAAATCTGTATGTGTGAATACAATAAATATATTAAAGGAGCAAAAACTATGAAAAAACTATTCACATTTTTTCTGACCCTTGCAATGCTGCTCTCCATGGCAGCCTGCGGAAGCACCGGGACCACACAGCCAAGCGAAACTGAGCCTGCACAAACCAATGATTCCGTATCTCTCGATGACGCAACCGTTGCGGAAATTCCTGAAGCCACGGAAGAGAATCCTGAAGACAGAGTCGTTACTGTTATTGACATGAGCGGTGACGAGATTACCATTACCGGCAAAGTAGAGAAAATTGTAAATCTTTGGCCTGCCGGAACCAGTTCCTTCTTTGTTATGGGTGCCGGTGATCTGGTGACTGCACTGGCCATCAACAATCCGGGAACCAACAATAGCTGGTCGAAATTGTTCTATGAAGGTGCCGCTGATATTACCGCTATGGGTGGAACTACTCCCTCCATTGAAGAACTGGTAGCAATGGATCCGGATCTGGTTATCATTCATCCTTCTACTGCCAAGGATGGATTTGCACAGCAGATTCGAGATGCCGGTATCCCCGCTATTAACATCAATTTCAGCGATTATGACAGCATGATTACCGCCTACACCATGCTCGGCGAAGTTCTGGGTGGCGAATATCAGGAAAAACTGACTGCATGGTGTAATATGGTTCTTGAAAAGCAAGCAACCGTGGAAGCGCTGACTGCCGATATTTCTGAGGAAGAACGCCCTGTCGTTTTGTACATTTCCGGTCAGAGTGACAGCCTCACAACGACTATGGGAAGCAATTCCATTTGTGCTGACTGGACGAAAATCGCAGGTGGCGTTTATGCCACTGATCTGCTGGAAAACAGCAATACCACTGAAATTACCGCAGAGGAAATTTTTGCACTGGACCCCGATGTGATCATTGTTGGCGGTATTTATCAGCACAAGCTGGTTGACGATATTCAGAATACCGATGGATGGAAAGAACTTCGTGCTGTTGTCAACGGCAGAGTATACACCAATCCCTACGGTGCCTTTAACTGGGATCGTTTCGGCCTGGAGAGCTATTTCCAGATCGTATACGCACTGATGTGCATTCAGCCCGAAATCGCCGAAGCAAACGGTTACACCCAGGATGCCCTGGTTCAGAATGTCATCGATTTCTATGCTATGATGAACGGCATCGAGATGACTACAGAACAGGCAGAAAACATGATCGCTGGACTGGAGCCTGACGGTAGCATGGCTGAACTGACCTCTGGTGGTCAGGGCGGCGGCCAGGGCGGCCGGGGTTGATGTTACACAAATCAGATAGACGCTTATGAGATCAAAAAGCAAAGCTCTCCCTGCCTTTGGTGGGGAGAGCTTGACAGATATGGAAAAAGCAAATTCCGAAAAGCGTTATCACGCAGTGATGTTTATTGCTTTGCTGCTGTTGGTTTGTACTACAATTGCTGCACTGTCCGTTGGTCGCTATTCCGTATCGTTTATCGAGACGATCAAAATTCTGTTGGGAGAACTCCTTCCAATTGAACAAATTGTGGACAGTAAATCGAGTGCTGTGATTTTGACACTTCGTTTGCCGCGCAGTGTGGCCGCTCTGTTGATTGGTGGGGCCTTGGCACTATCCGGATCGTGTTATCAGAGTATATTTAAAAATCCAATGGTATCCCCCGATTTGCTTGGGGTGTCTTCTGGCGCATGTGTTGGTGCTGCATTGGCGATCCTGATGAATTTGGGGAGCTTTTATATTCAACTTTTTGCGTTTGTATTTGGAATCGGAACTGTATTATTAACCACGTCGATTCCCCGCCTGATTCGAAACGAAAGTACAACCATATTGGTGCTGTCCGGTGTGATTATGTCCAGCCTTATGTCTTCCGTCATGAGCATTATCAAGTCACTTGCTGATACAGACACAAAACTGGCTGAGATTACATACTGGACCATGGGCTCGCTGGCTTCTGTCAAGTTTGCTGACATTCTTTTGGTATTGCCGACGATCTTGATCCCGGCTACAATTATTTTAACCATGCGTTTTCGGTTAAATATTTTGTCATTAGGTGACAGGGAAGCACAAACACTGGGGATCGATCTGCGTCATACCCGAGGGATTTTTGTGATTTGTGCAACGTTGCTGACCGCAAGCTGTGTATGCCTTGCGGGAACCATTGGCTGGATCGGCTTGGTGATTCCACACATAGCCAGATTGATCGTAGGTGCAGATAATAAAAAAATGCTTCCTGTGGCGATGCTGTTTGGTGGTACATTTATGTTGATTATTGATACTCTGTGCCGTACGCTTTCATCGGCAGAATTAAAAATTGGTATTCTTACCGGCATTGTTGGTGCGCCATTTTTCTTCTTTATCTTGATACGTCAGCATCGAACAATGATTTAATGGAGGCTGTCGTATGAAATTTGAAGTAAAAGATATTTCCTTTCACTACATCCCTCATAAAAATATATTTGAAGATGTGAATTTCTGCTTGACGGATGGAGATATTCTTTCCATTTTAGGAACCAACGGTGCAGGAAAAAGTACATTGCTTAATTGTCTTGCCGGATTGCTTCGTCCCAATTCCGGCAAAATTCTGCTAAATGGCAAACCGATTTCACAAATGAATAAAATCGAAATTGCTCAAAATATCGGCTATGTTCCTCAAATCCATAATAGCAGTTTTTCGTATTCCGTGTTGGAATATACAGTTATGGGACGGACTCCGTATATTCCTGCTTACAGCAAGCCATCCAGAGAAGACTATCAAATTGCCATGCAGAGCTTGAAAAAGGTAGGCATGGATGGAATGTGTCATAAAATATACACGGAAATGTCTGGTGGAGAGCAACAGCTGGTCACAATCGCCCGTGTGCTGACACAGAATGCCAAAATCATTCTGCTGGACGAACCCACAAATCACCTGGACTACGGAAATCAGCACCGCACCATTGAATTGCTGCAACAATTGTCCGAGGAAGGCTATATCATTATTACCACAACACACAATCCCGATCATGCCTTCCTGTTAGGTGGAAATGCGGGAATTTTGACGCCTGGAAACAATTTACAGACCGGCTCTGTAACACAAGAGCTGACAGCGGAATGTCTGACAAACCTGTATGGCATGGATATCAAAGTTCTGTATGTCGAGGAAGCAAGTAGAACGATCTGTTTTTCGGGCAGGAAATGCAACCATTTGTGTCGTGCAGGGAATTAAAAATGTAAATAGACATTTCGCTAAGTTTACAGAAATCTATTGTAATCATGCAAAAGCAAAAAAGAGCTTAAACGTTGCCTAATAAAGTGCAACCTTAAGCTTTTTTTGCGTAGTATGCCGTGTTGTAAAAATATCGTAATTTTATCTGGATTCTTTTGCTGATCCATGCTATAATACATACAAGCCACCCATACCGTGCCATCAAGCGTAACCGCTGATAGCCGGGCGGTGATAGATTTTTGATAGCAAAATCTCGGATAGACCATAGAATAAGGATA
>CAYWVC010000059.1:3388-6393 GCA_964461635.1 uncultured Lachnospiraceae bacterium | reverse complement strand
TCGTCGAGGGCGCCGACCCCTACCGGATTGACGATATCCGAGAGTATTCTTTTCCTGTCTTTAATACATATCGTGACAAAATAAGCACCCGCGGAGCTGTAATCGTATTGCTTGAACCGCAGATCTTTTCTTTTTGACCATTCTTTTTTACTGTCCATTTGCATAACCCATAGCATTATAACACAAATCTGTGGAAAGGGAAGCCCCTCCGCGCTTGTTAATAATAATAGGTTACAAAAAAATCGGTTTTGAGTTGTATAAAATGTTCAAAATTACGTAGAAATCGGCAGAAGTATTGACAATTTTTGATGTGAATGCTATAATTAGCGTGACTATAAAGCCTCAAGGCATATAGAATTATTTAAACTAAGGAGACAAACATGAAACGCACACTTTCACTTGTTCTCGCGGTAGTTCTCGTACTGAGCCTGTTCTCGGTTACGGCACTGTCTGCGGTCGCGGATGAGCTTCCGCCCGCCGACGGCACCACTGCCGATTCCAACAGCGGTACCGAGAGCGGAGATCCCACTCCCGCCGCGGCAACGCAGATCACCTCTGCTGAGGAATTTGCGGCGATCACGGGTGACGGCTCGTATGTCCTTGCAAACGACATCACCGTCAGCGCGACCAATGCAAATGCTTTTTCCGGAACCCTTGACGGCAACGGCAAGACCGTTACCACGACTGTTCCGCTTTTCGACACTCTTACGGGTGCCACCGTTAAGAACCTGACCGTCGCCGGTGAGATTTCCGGTCAGACGGGTCACACCGGAGCTCTTGCAAACAACGGCTCTGGTCTTACGGTTGAGAACGTAGTCAACAATGCCAACATCACCTCGTCTGTCGAGGGCAAGTATATCGGCGGTATCGTCGGTGCTATGGGTACCGGCACGGGCACGAAGACTGCCCACGAGTACAGCTACTTCACCAACTGTGTCAACAACGGTGACCTTCTCGTTAACGTGTTCGGTGCTCCCCGTATGGGCGGTATCGTCGGTAATGCGGCGAAGTATCAGCACTGCGTATACACCGGTTGCGTAAACAACGGTAAGGTTTCCTATACCGGTGGCGGTGAAAGCGGAGCTCCTTACGTTGCGGGTATCGCCGGAAGCTCGTTCGGTGCCGAATTCGTCAACTGCGTCAATAACGGTGACCTTTCTTCCAACATCGGTTGCGATATGGGCGGCATCCTCGGCAGAGGAACCCCGTCTTCGCAGGATACCAACCAGTCCACCACCATTACCGGTTGTGTAAACAACGGTAATCTGACTGTTACGGGCAACGTTAACAGAGCCGCCGGCGGTATAATGGGTTACTGCGGCGTCAGCATGAAGTCGAATGGATGCGCGGTTTATACTGTCGAGAATTGCTACAACTTCGGTGACATTACCGCTAACAGCAAGCATGTCGGCGGTTTGATCGGTTATATATACGGTCAGAGCGGCGAAAAGAACTACTCCTACGGTGTTGCGAAGAACTGCTACAACTTCGGTACCATCAAGGGTACCGATGCCGTAACCTACGCATCGCAGTTCATTACTTACTGCAACTCCACTCTCAATGTGCTTGAGAATTGCTACGGCTTCGGAACCGTTGAGACGGTTACCCCCGAGCTCTCGGTCATCATCGGTCTCAGCAGCTGCGCCTATACTTCCGTAACTGTAAACAACGTTCGCGTTTCGGCAAACGGAGCTAACTACTTCTGCTACAACGCCGATGAGGCAAACGCCGCCAACCGCGTCACGGTTGCCGACTATATGGCTAATACCGAGAATGCAGGTAAGGTTGTAAACCTCACCGTTGAAGTTTCAAACGAGGCTGAGCTTGTTGAGGCTGTAAAGTCGAGCTCCATCGTTTCTCTCAAGAATGATATCACTCTTACCGAAAATCTCGCCGTTACCGGCGGTACGCTGGCTATTAACGGCAACGGATTCTCGCTCCTCGGCGGCAAGACCGTGACCTTCACCGCTCCGAGCGGATACGTCACCGTCAACAACCTCAAGATCGAGGGCAACGTCAGCACCGTTAAGGCAACTGCCGAGACGGTTGCGACTCTCAATATGAACAATGTTGAGATCAACGCTGCATCCGGCGTCGGCGTTACCGTCGAAGCATATTGGAACATTAACCTTGACACTTGCACTATCGTCGCGGCGAAGGGTCACGGCGTACAGGGCAAGGGTTACAACACTATGAACGTCAACAAATGCACCGTCAATGCGGGTGCAAGCAACAAGGGTTATGGTGTTTACTTTGATCTTAACAGCACCGGAACGATCACCGAAACCACCGTTACCTCCAACGGATATGCCAGCGTACAGATGAAGACCGGTAAGTCTGCGGCAGACGGAACCTCTGTAGTTATCAAAAACTGCACGTTGACCGCTACCAAGGCGTATGCCGTTGCGGTCAATCCCTACGGCTCGGTTGAGATCGACGGCGGTACTTACAGTGCCTCCGGCGCGGATGCTTGCATTCACGTCAACAACGGTTACTGCAAGATTACGAGCGGTAGCTTCACCAGCACTCAGAACTGCGCGGCTCGCGCATCTGTCGGCGACGGCACGCTTGATATCTACGGCGGCGACTTCTACTTCACTCCCGAAAATACCGAGTCGGGCGGAAGCGCTATCCGCGCGGGTACCGGAAGTGCAGGCGGTACGGTTAACATTTACGGCGGCACCTTCCATACCATTGCGAAGGGTGCAGTTATTAACGGCGTTCATAAGGATGCTAAGGTAACTATCGTTGCGGGTACCTTCGTAAACGAGGGCACGAACGATATCGCCGTGTACGATAATACCGGTATTACCGACTTTGCAGACAAGATCTCATTCGCCGAGGGTCAGAAGACCCACACCATCGGCGAGGTTACCCCGGGCGGCGACGAGACCACCACTACTCCGGGCGGCGATGAGACGACCGCAACCCCGGGCGGTGATGAGACCACCGCAACTCCGGGCGGCGATGAGACCACCGCTACTCCGGGTGGCGATGAGACCACC
>CAYWVC010000059.1:0-3288 GCA_964461635.1 uncultured Lachnospiraceae bacterium | reverse complement strand
GAGACCACCACTGCTACTCCCGATGAGGGCGATAACACCGCTGCTCCGAGCGGAGATAATACCAACGCTCCCGAGGATAACGGCGGATGCGAGGGCTGCGGCGGATTTGCGGCAGCTGCACAGGCGATCGCCGTGCTTGTCGGTGTCGTCGGTGTTGCCATCGTCGTAAAGCGCAAATAAGCTTAAGACAATAAAATAACCGCTGTAAAGCGGACTGCCGCCGTGCGCGATCGCGCACGGCGGCTATCTTTTCGCCCGCGGCGGCTTGACAAGACGGTAAATATGGAGTACAATATAAGGTGGCGTATCGCCGGATATAATAATTATCGGATCATTTCGCTCAAAGAAAGGATATAGAAAGTGCTTGAACTTAAAAACGTAGTCTGGACGGCTCCCGACGGCAGGCGGGTGCTTGACGGACTTGATCTGACCATTCCCGACGGCAAGCTCGTGGTCATCACGGGTCCGAACGGGAGCGGAAAGACGACCCTTGCCAAGCTCATTGCGGGTATTGACGTGCCGAGCTCGGGCAGCATCGTCTTTAACGGGGAGGATATCACCGATCGCGATATCACCGAGCGCGCACGGCTCGGGATAAGCTACGCATTTCAACAGCCGGTGCGGTTTAAGGGCATAACCGTGCGTCAGCTCATCGGGATCGCCGCCGGAAGAAAGCTTGACGAGCCCGAGCTCTGCCGCATACTTGCCAGCGTGGGACTGTGCGCCCGCGATTACGTCGACCGCGAGGTGAACGCGACCCTCTCGGGGGGAGAGATAAAGCGCATCGAGATAGCTACTCTGTTGGCGCGCGACACGAGCCTTATGGTCTTTGACGAGCCCGAGGCGGGCATCGACCTCTGGAGCTTCAAGAACCTTATCGGCGTGTTTGACAAGCTCCATACGCGCGGGGACGTGACCCTTGTGATCATCTCGCACCAGGAGCGGATCCTTCGCGTTGCCGACGAGATAGTCCTCGTCGCCGACGGAAGGGTGAAGGCTTGCGGCTCGGCGGACGAGATGATGCCGCACGTGTTTACCTCCGGCAGTGTGAAGAGCACCTGCCTTAACGGAGAGGAGTGCTGAAGCAATGAACGAGATATCAAAGCAGATAATCGGCGCCGTGTCGGACCTTTCCGCCGACTTTAAGGGCGCGTACAGCATACGCGAGGACGGCTGCTGCGTCGGAAGACGGTCGAGCGAGAATATACGCATCGAGCCAAAGAAGGATAAGCCGGGACTTGATATAATTATCGCTCCCGAGACCGACGGCGAGAGCGTGTACATTCCCGCCTGTGTCACTCACGGGGATCAGGACGACCTCGTTTACAACGATTTCTTCGTCGGCGAGGGCGCGAACGTCACGGTCGTGGCGGGATGCGGCGTTCATACGACGACGGGTGAGCCGGCGCGTCACAACGGCATCCACCGCTTCTTTTTGAAAAAGGGATCGCACGTCAAGTACCTTGAAAAGCACGTTGGGCTCGGCAAGGGCATCGGGCTTCGTACCATCGACCCGGTGACCGAGGCGGAGCTTGACGAGGACTCGGTGCTTGAGATGGACACCGCGCAGATCGGCGGCGTTGACAGAACGGTAAGGACCACCCGTGCCGTTTGCGGCAAGGGCGCGCGACTCGTTATCCGCGAGCGTATCCTGACCGAGGGCGATCAGACCGCCGTGACCGACTTTATCGTTGAACTGAACGGTGAGGGCTCGGGAGCCGATATTGTTTCGCGCGCGGTGGCTCGCGGAAAATCGCACCAGGAGTATACCTCGGTCATCGTGGGAAACGCCGCTTGCTCCGGGCACTCGGAGTGTGACGCGATAATAGACGGCGAGGCGACGGTGGACGCCGCCCCGAAGCTCTGCGCCCGTTGCTGTGATGCCGCACTGATTCACGAGGCGGCGATCGGAAAGATCGCGGGTGAGCAGATAATCAAGCTCCGCACCCTTGGGCTTACCGAAGCCGAGGCGGAGACACGGATCATTGAGGGCTTCCTCAATTGATATCGGAAGGGGGGCTCCTTTTTTGAAAGATAAAAAAGAAAAAAACAACGGCATAAAGACCTCCATAGGCGGTCAGGCACTGCTTGAGGGCATTATGATGCGCGGACCGAAGCGCACGGCGATGGCGGTGCGCAACACCGACGGCGAGATCGTGGTCGAGGAATGGGACACGGTGACGAAGCAGAGATCTGCGTTCACCCGTGCGCCCTTCATCCGCGGGATATTCAATATGGTGGACTCGCTGGTTACCGGTATGCGTTGCCTCGGACGCTCGGCGGAGCTCTCCGGGCTTGAAGAGCTTGAGGAGGAAGCCGCGCGCGAGAAGGAAGCCAAAAAACGCGCTAAGGCCGAGAAAAAGAAGAAAAAATCAGACGTCGCCGAACCTGCGGTCGAGGTTGCCGAAGCGGAAGAAGCTCCGGATCCCGTTGACAACACCGACGGGAACGTTGAGGACGGTCAAGAGCAGAAGAGCGATAAAAAGGAAGAGAAAAAGGGCAGCGGCGCTACGACTGCCGCCGTTATGTCAATCGGTACGGTGCTCGGATTGGCGCTTGCCCTTGTGCTGTTCATTTGGCTCCCGACCTTTCTCGGCACGCTGATTCTCGGGGAGAACGCGGCATCGGAGCATTCGGCACTGCTGACCGTTATCTCGGGGGCGATAAAGATAGTCATTTTGGTGGCTTATATGGCACTTGTGACTCTTATGAAGGACATTCGCCGCGTATTTATGTATCACGGGGCAGAGCATAAGACGATCTTTTGCTACGAGCACGGTCACGAGCTGACGGTCGAGAACGTGCGCCGTGAGCGCAGATTTCATCCTCGGTGCGGGACGTCGTTCCTCTTCCTTATGGTGTTCGTCAGCATCGTCGTGATGATCCCGATCGGGGTGCTTTATCAGAACGTGTTGCCGGCATCTGTCCTCGCCAACCGTTGGCTCTATACCTTGATCCGCACGGGGACCTCGTTGGTGCTCCTGCCGCTGATCGTCGGTATAGGATACGAGCTCATAAAGCTTGCCGGAAAGCACGATAATATCGTGACCCGTATCATTTCCGCGCCCGGTCTGTGGCTGCAACGGATCACAACGAAAGAGCCGGACGACAGTATGATCGAGTGCGCGATCGCCGCCATCAAACGCGTCATTCCCGACGACGGAAGCGACCGGATTGGTTGACAAGGGAAAGTTTGTTATAAGAATACGAGAAATGTGGGGGAAAACTTTCTTAAAAGAATACGAAAGCGTGGGGGAACCTTCTTAGAAGAAGGTTCCCCCACACCCC
>CAYWVC010000058.1:0-7096 GCA_964461635.1 uncultured Lachnospiraceae bacterium | reverse complement strand
TAACTTACTCGTACGTTTTGGTGGGGTCGATGGAGGTATCGCCGAGGGTGACCTTAACGGCGTCGGTGACGAGCTTTTCGGCGCGGGAGCGGAGGATATAGAACTGTCCCTCTCCGTTAGCGGTAATGAACGCGCGGGTAGACGAATAGTTGTACATACGGTACTCGTAGGCATCGCCGTTCAGGGTAGTGGTTATCTTGATCCTGACATCGCAGTTATCGCCCTGCGCGATGAAGTCGCTCATCTCCTGCTCGGTGAGCTTTGCGCCGCCGACGGTATCGGCAACGTCTGCCCTGCCCTCGTAGGAGGCGTAAAGCATATTCTGATAGAATTTCTTGAAGGCATTGATATAGTTATTGGCTTTTTCGGCGTCGCTGCCCTGCGCGGCGTTATCGGTATACTCGTAGGAAGCGGACGACACGACCTTGCCCGTGGCATCAAGCGTCTTGATACGAAGGGCCGTGAGCTCGGAGTTCAGCGCGGTTATCGAGGCGTAGTAGCTGTCGATCTTCTCCGACATCGCATCGGTGAAGGTCGGCTTCACGCCGTCGTTTCTGACCTCCTTGGCGAAGAAGCCGTCAAAGACCTCCTCCTCAAACACGGTGGTATAGGTGTTCTGCCCCTTTTGCTTTGAGCGCAGGGTCAGCAGCTCGGTATCGGTGTTGTAGACGAAGGACATCTCGTACACCGCCTCGTCAATATACCCGTATTCGTCGCCGTCGGCGCGCAGGCTGTGGGTCACCGTGATCACGTTATTTGCCCGCTTGATGCTCGGCGAGCTCTTAAGGTAAGTCTCCAGCGACTTTTTCTCGCTCTCCGACAGCTTGTTGAGGAAGGAGTCGCCCTGCGTGTAGTATTTGCAAAGGTTCCTCACCGTGTTGAGCTTAAGGTTGAGGATATTCTTCGCGCTGAGGGTCAGCTCCTGCTCCGTGCCGTCGGTAGCCGTAGCCTTGTAGCCGAGGTTGATGTTCACCGAAACGGTCTTGTTCCCCTCCCCGTCAACGGTCACCGTCGTCTCGTAATTGCTCTTCGTCATCGTGACGGCGTACTGCTGATAGAAGGAGAAGGACTTCGTGCTCTTCAGCGTGATCTTGTTATCCAATTCAAAGAGGTAGCGCACGGACTTGCCGTCCTTGTCGGTGCCCGCGATCTCCACGCTGTCGCAGTAGAGCACGCCGGGGGCGTAAACACTGCTGTCCACCCAATCAAGGGTGTTCCATTGCAGCATATCGAGGTACTGATCGCCCACCTCCACTATCTGCTGATAGAAGGGCGCGTAAACGTAATAAACGTTTGAGTCGGTCAGCTCGCTGACGAGGAAGTAGTTCGGGCAGACGGGATAGAGCCCGCCGTCCCCGCCGTAGACCGTCGAGTCGTAGTAGACCCGGTAGGTCGGCTCGTCAAGTCCGTATTTTGCAAGCTTTTCACGCAGGTTGGCGTTATTCGCGACCTCCCAATCCACGCGCTCACGGAGCGCCGCGGTAGCCGCGTTATAGTCGGCGACGTACTTCTTCGATGTCTCGTACTTCGTCATCGAGGGTAACCCGAGGTCGCTTACCACGTCGGCAACAAGCTCAAGCGTCTTGACGTAATTGCTGACCGAGGTGGATGAATACGGGTTGTCCGATATGCCCGATATCGTGTAGAGATCCTGAAGCGCGTCGTCAACCTTGTAATCGTTTATCTGGTAACCGGAGAGCACGCCGCTCTCCATCGTCACGTAGTACGGGTTCGTCTGTCTTATCGTGTAGTTTCTCTCCGACAGCAGCTGGTAGGTGAAGGCTATCACCTGCGAATACGAGCCCTCCGCCACCGCGTCGGTCTTCATTACCGAGAAATTGTGTACCGACAGGTAGGTGGACATCGAGTCGTGATAGGTCAGCTGAGGGTATACCATCGTCTCCTTCTCGCCGAGAAGCAGGCTGGACCTTGATGCCTCCACGTTCAGCGATGCCGATACGCCCGGGTCGTCCGAGAGCTTGTAGACCGCGTTGCGGTCGCCCTCCTCCTCGCTGTAATACCTGACGTAGAAGCTGTTGCCGTTCGGACAGGTGTCGCCGAAGAATACCTTGTACTCCGATCCGTCGGTCGAGGTGACGACGCAGTAGTCGTCGCAACCGTCGCCCAGACCGTATTCGTCGAAGTTTATTTTGCCGTCCTCGCCGACGATCGGGATATAGCCCTCGGTCCCCGCGTTCTCGCGGTCGATGGATTTCATTACCGAGATGCTGAGCTTCTTCATCGTCAAGGTGTAGCCGGCAAAGCTGCACATAGCGGCAGAAAGCACCGGGTTCATCGTGGCTTTCTCGTAGCCCTTTATATAGAAGGTGTCGTTCAGCCCGTCGCCCGAGGAATCCTTGCCCACGACGGTAAAGTCGGTCACACTGCCGTCCTTGTTCGTGTGGTGGACGCGGATAGACGCCATATTGTCCTGCGATACGCGGGGGAAGATCAGCAGGCGCGCCTCGGTATCTCCGCCCTCCGCCTCGCCGTAGTAGTCGACCGTCGCAAAGTACGATATCGAGCCGCTGTCGGTGAGCAGGAGCATCGAGCCTATCTCGGTCTGGAAGATGTGCGTGCCGTTCTCCTCGTCGGTCGTGACGTTTCCGTCCTCGTCAACGTAGTAGTTCGGCAGTGTCTGCTCCTCGCCGTCAACGATCAGGAGCTCGCCGTCCTTCTTTATACTGTAATAGGTGTATTTGATCTTCTCGCCCTCGGGGGTCTTTCGGCTCTCCTCAAAGGTGTCGAGGTAGACGCTCTGCGAGTCGAAGTAGTGTACCGTCAGCCCGGCGGCGATCCCTATGAGAACGGCGACGGCGGCAAGGGTGATGAGCACCCTCATCTGCGTTTTGAAGAGAGAGCGCTTCTTCTTTGTCTTCCCCGTCTGCTGTTCTTTCTTTTCGGGTGCGTTGCTTTGGTTGTTCATGAATATTTTCTCCTAACGAGTACGAATACTCCCACGCCTATCACGGCGACGGCGGGCAGGACCGACAGCAATACGGTGTAGCGGTTTGCATCGGCATCGGTAAGGTCGGAGATGTCGGTGTCGGCAAAGGGCTTGAAGAGGATGTTGACCGGAACGACCTCACGTCCCATAATGGTGGTGGCGGCAAGCAGAACGTTGCTGTTGCCGTAGACCGCCGAATTAAGATACTTCTCGGTCGCGAAGTCAAGCGAGCCGCAGGCGAGCAGGTAGGCATCCTGATCCGCCGATACGCCGTACTTGTTCTCCTGAACCGAGTAGCGGCGGCGGGTGAGGGTCATAAGCTTGAAGGGATTGTCGGAGGAGTCGGCGGCGCTGACTATCTTTATGCTTGCCTTGCCGTCGAGCTGCTCTATCTCAAGCACGCTCCCCGCGGAGGTGGTGAACTGTCCGTTTTCGTCGGCGGTGAGCGCCTTGCCGTTCTTATCGAGGATCGACTTGCCGTCGTCCGACAGGCTGTAACGCGCCCCGGTGTATTCAACTATCTCGCGCACGACGCGGGTGAAGCTCCCGGCATTCTCGCTGATCACGGTGATCTTGCCGTCGTTTACCGCAAGCTCGGTGCCCGCCTCGGTCACGTAGTTTCCGGCGGCGTTCTTCCCCGCCTCGCTTCCGGCGGGTGTGAGGATCTTGTCACCCGAGAGGGTGTATTCCCTGCCGTCAACGTCGGTGTAGATAAGGGTATAGCTCCCGCCCGTACCGTTCGCCGAGCCCGACGTTGCGACCGTCGTGCCGTTTGCGACCGCCGTCGCACTGCCTGCGGCGGTGAAGACGTCGAAGATCGACTTCGTCACGCCGTTGCTGTAATACGAGCCGTAGCGGAAATCGGCAGACTGATCGTCGTCGTCGCCGTAGGTCGTCAGCTTATAGGTCGGGGAGTAGGATATCGACGTTGTGTTCTCAAATATGACCGCGGGTGAGTAGCCCTGCTTCAGAAGTCCGCTGTATATCGAGGCTCCGAGTCCGCCCGAGGTGATGTAGTCCGCCTTCAGCGTATAGCCGTTCGAGGCGAGCGAGCTCTGCGTATCGGATATCATATAATTGTAGATATTTCCGCCGTTGTCCTCGTATCTGTCGAACTTCACGCCCCAGGTGAGCAGGAAATCCTCAAAGGAGGGCAAAACGGGCGAGTTGGGTCCCATAAAGACCATCATCGAGTTATTCTTCTCAAGGAAGCGGTCGATGCGCTCTATCTCGTTGACCCCGCTGTCGGTCTGAAAGTCACTGCGCGGGTTGTACACGACGATAAGGCGGACGTTGTCTATCGTCTCCAGCGGGTTCTCCTTCCCGTTGAGGTAGCCGACGACGACCTCGCCGTCGCTGTCGGTCGCGCCCTCAATGGCTATCTCGTAGCCCGCGTCGGACAGCAGCTCTATCAGCGCGGTGTCGTAGTATGCTTCGCTGTGGTTGGTCGTGATATACGCGACCGGAGATTCGGCGGAGGTGACCGCAAGGATCGCGCCCGCTATCTTCTTCTCGCCGTTGTAAGCCCAGATGTTGGTGTCGTCCTCCGAATCGGTGACGAACATCTGCTGGAGCGAGAATACACGGTACTCCGTGCCGCTCTCCACGATTATCGACTGCGAATTGATGGACGTGCCGGTCTTCGTGAAGCGCTGTACCGAGGAGGGATTGTACTCCCAATTCAGATAATCTATCGTGATACAGGGTACCTCGTCGGCAAGGTCGAGGCAGGTGTTGTAGACGTACCTCATATAGGAGGTCTTGTCCTGAAGGTTGTCGGGATCGTCGCAGAAGTGGATGAAGACCTCCACGTCCTCGCGATATCCCTCGTCGCCCTTACTGAGCCCGTTTTCCTCGTTGTAGGCGTGACGCTCGGCGTTTACGCCGGTCGCCTCGTTATATATCGCGTCGTAAACGAGGTCGCGGCATTCGTCGGAGAGGGTGAAGAGCGCCTCGCTCGTCATATCTATATACCAACGGTTGTTCACGGCGAGCGAGTAGAACAGCACGTTGAGCAGGACGACAGCCGCGACGATCGCCGCGGTGAGCCCCACCGAGAGTCCGCCGTAGCGGAGCTTCTTTCCGGATACTTTAAGTTTCATCGTTAATCTCCAATTCCTTACGGATCGTTTTTAAGCCCAGCGTCTGCGGTCGTACACCCTGATCGTCAGGAAGATGAACACGCCGGCAATCGAGAAGTAGTACAGCACCGCCGTAAAATCGAATATACCGTAGCCGAAGTTCGCGTAGCGGCTCAGCACCGATATCCAATCGAGCACGAAGCGCACGGCATAGGAGCTTATTATCTGATGCCCGTCGGCGTCGGTCGCACTGTTGACGTAGCCGATGATAACCATAAACAGTATTACCCCGATCGTCGTTATCGCCGCGGCAAGCTGATCCTCAAAGAACGCCGAGATGAACATTCCGATGGCTATGAACGCCGCACCGATGAGGATTATGCCGATGTAGCTCCCGACTATCTGCCCCGTCACGGGTCCGATGTGGGTGGTCGAGTAGGGCTCGCCCGCGCGCTCGGCGAAGGCGATCGAGTAGAGCGGGATGAAGTTGAGCAGCGAGACCGCCAGCGCACCCACGAAGACCGTGAAGGCGGCGAAGAACTTGCCGAACACCATTCCCGTGATCGTCACGGGCGAGGTCATCAGCAGCTGCTCGGTGCGCATCTTGCGCTCCTCGGCAAACAGCTTCATCGTGAGCAGCGGGATCAGTACGATGAAGGCGAATATCATAAGCTGGAAGAAGGAAGAGGTGTCGTAGCTCTTCGACTTCAGCGTCGTGAAGCAGAACAGCAGTGCCGACGCCACGAGGTATACGCATACGAATACGTACCCCAAGGGGTTTATGAAGTAGGACTTAAGCTCCTTTTTATAGATCGCAGTCATTTTGTGCGAGCTCCTTTCAGGCGTTGTCCGAGCCGACGTCGGAGCCGTCCGACCCCGAGCCGCCCTGCGCCGCTTTTTCGATCATTTCGCGCGCAACGTCCTGCTCAAGCGACGTGCGCGTGACCGTCCTTGATCTTCTCTTCTTCGCGTCGTATTTCGTCTTGACCTCCGAGGCACTGTCGACTATCGAGATGAAGATGTCCTCAATGCTCATTCCGACCGCCTCAAGTCCGATCATAGCCCAGCCCTTCTCGGCAAGTGAGAAGAAGAGCGATTTGCGTACGTCGATCCCGGGTGAGCTCTCTATCGCGTAGGTGTAAGCCTCGCCGTCGCGCTCGGGCAAGCACTCGGCGTAAACTATGCCCGGCTTGGACTTCAGCATAGCGAGCACCTCACGCTGGGGACCGCAGACCTTGACGGTGAAGCGCCGGTTGCTCTGCACCGCGCGGTTGATGTTCTCGGTCTTCTCGTCGGCGACGATCTTGCCCTTGTTTATGATGATGATACGGTCGCAGACCGCCTGCACCTCCTGAAGGATGTGGGTCGAGAGTATGACCGTGTGATCGCGCCCAAGCGTGCGGATGAGGTTTCGGATCTCTATGACCTGCTTCGGGTCAAGACCGACCGTCGGCTCGTCGAAGATCATTACCTCCGGATTCCCGACAAGCGCCTGCGCAATTCCGACGCGCTGACGGTAGCCCTTCGACAGGTTCTTTATGAGGCGCTTTGAAACGTCCTTGATCTTCACGACCTCGCAGATCTCCTCAAGGTGCTTTACCTTGTTCATCGTGCAGTGCTTCAGATCGTAGCCGAAGCTGAGGTACTCCTCTACCGTCATATCGAGGTAGAGCGGGGGCTGCTCGGGCAGATATCCGATGTGACGCTTCGCCTCAAGCGGATCGTCAAGTACGTTGACCCCGTTGACCGATACCTCCCCCGACGTCGAGGAAAGGTAGCCGGCAAGTACGTTCATCGTCGTTGACTTGCCCGCGCCGTTCTGACCGAGAAAGCCGACGATCTCCCCCTTGCCGATCTCAAAGCTGATATCGTCTACGGCGCAGATCCCGCCGTAGTTCTTTACAAGATGTTCGATCTTTATCATTTTTGCGTCTTGATCCTTTCTTTTTGCGTATAGATTGGATTTCGCGTGCCCCGACGTGCCGTGACCGCCCGCCTTGGCAAAATACACAGGGTCATTCTATCATACAATTATTATATTTGTGTGAACGAAACAAAATAAACGAAA
>CAYWVC010000057.1:0-7217 GCA_964461635.1 uncultured Lachnospiraceae bacterium | reverse complement strand
AAGAAAGTTTCCCCCGAGCTCTCGTATTCTAATTCTCATAAGCTTTCGTCACGTCAACGTCAGGCTGTCGGCGTTCAGGAAGTCGTATGCTCGGATCAGCGAATCGGTTTTGACCAAGGCGGACGCGCCGCAATCGCGGCAGCTTATACGTATGCCCTCGTCGGTAAGCTCGGTATCGCAATCGCGGCAGACGCGCTCGGGGCAGTTACAGAAGACGTGCTCGGTCTCCAGCAGCTCGCGCACGACGTAGCGCACGATATCGGCAACACAGGGATCGACCTCTTGCGCGACGTTATCCTCCCGCGATCGCTCGGTCAAGCCGTTCAGCGCGCTCTCGCCGAGGAGCTCAACAAGCTCAAGGCGTACGCGCTCAAGCTCGCCGCTCACCGTTTCCGCCGAGCCGAGAAAGCCTATATCAATATCGGTATAGGGGCAGGGAAGCAGGAATATATCCTTGCCGAAGAAGACCGAGCGATTGACGGTAAAGACGTGCGGCTTCGGGCAGGCAAGGCAGGGCACGCTGAGCCGCACCCGACCGTCGCCGGCATCGACGGCGGTAAGCTCACTGCCGCCGCACTCGCACTTAAGCTTCACCATCGCGGCGTTCAGAGAGAAGATATCGACGGCGCTCATAACGCTCTGCCCGCAAGCGGGGCAACGGTACGCCACCGTGGTTCGTTTGGGTTCGATCACCATATGATATCACCTTGACCTTTCAGTAATCAATAGAAGTCTATGCCGCGAGGTCTTCAGGCGTTCAGCGATCCGAGGACCCCGTCGTTACGGTTAACGGTATAAGATGCCTTGAGCCCGTCGGCAATGCTCCGGTAGTTATCATCCGCCATAAGCTCCATAGCATCCGACAGATAAGCGGCTCTGCCGTCCGAATAATAGAAGAGCAGATATTCGTATCCTTCCTCGTCGTCGATGCTCTCATACACCGTCACAAGCCCGACGTCACCGACGGCTCGCCCGTCGGCAAAGAGCCACGACGCAAAGTCATCGGAGAGCAGGTTCTCGCGCGTGCAGTCGGTCAGCTTGCCAACCTCGGCATAGGCGGCGGCAATTGCAAGCGCCTCCAGCGTATCGGTCGTACGCTCACCGGAGAGGAAGCTGTCACGGAGCTTCTCACCTCCGCCGCCCTCGATCCACACGTACATAAGGTTGCGTGAAAGGGTCGTATCCTTCTCGCCCTCAAGCTTGTCCGCGTAGGCGGCGATCTCCTCATCGGTCAGCGACTCGGTATAGCGGCTGCGAAGGATATCGACGTACTTCTCAAACTTATATTCCAGCTTCGCGGCATCAAAATATTCTGCCGCGGAGAAGTTCCCGTTATACGCCCACTGCACGTATTCCTCCACCGTCATACTCTTCATAAATGCGGCGGTATCAAGGCTGTGGTCAACGTAATATTCCTCGTCGGAGGTCAGCCCGATCCCCTCAAGGTCAGCCGCCTCGCAGAAGATCAGCAGCTCGGTCATATAATCGACCGTGACCTCCTCAAACAGATCGTAAAGGGTCTTGCCGTCGCTAAGCACGACGTCCTTAAGGCTCTTGCCGTCGCCGAAGCCGTATTCGGCAAGCTCCGCGTCGGTCTTACCGCTGACAAATTCGGACAGGAAGTAGGAAAAGAAGTAATAGTACTGTCCCTTCGTCAAAGAATAGTTATCGCTTGATATTGCGATATCGGCGCTCTTATCCGCCCCGTCGCCGGTATCAAGCGGAATGTTGAATATATTCTCCTCCGTCGTGTCGGGATCGCGAAAGCTCTCGGCGGGCATACAGCCGCTAAGCAACAGAAGTGCCGCCAACAGACAGATCGCGGCGGTCAGTACAGCAGATCTCATAATCTGATCTCCCCCTCGTTATCGTTTTGGTCAAAGGCGGCACGAACTGCAAGGAGTCCGTGCCGCCGTTAAAGGTATTCGGTATTTGACGGTTATCAGTCAACTATTGCGCTGATCGCCGTTGCATTCTCGGTGACCGTGTACTTCTCGGCGTTGGCATCCTCAAGCGCCTCGTATCTCTCGGACAGGAGAGCGTCCACAACGGTCGCCTTCCAAGCGGGAAGGCCCTCTCCCACGAAGTACATCAGGTGCTGACCGTACTCGGTCTTAACGATCTCAACGTCTCCGACCTGTCTTGCCTCGTCGAAGATCCAGTCGTTGAATTCCTCGACCATCTGATCCTTCTCGACATTGTAGTAGATGACGCCGCTGTCGTCGGTATTGAGGTAAGCAAGATCCTTGAAGGACTGGAGCGTCTTATCGCCCGCGTTGTACTCGGCAAGGTATTCCTGCGCCTTCTTAAGTGCCTCGGCAAAGAGGTTGTTGTTCTCCGCCTCTATCTCCGCTTTCTCCTCGTCGGTGGCAGAGGAGGATGCGGTCGTGGTCGAAACCTGAACGAGGAGGTGTGCGACGTTCTTGGTCGCCGCCTCGTCAAGGTACTTCGGGGTCATAACGATGTAAACGTTGTCCTCGTTCTCGGAGTAGATATCGCCCTCGGCTCTGCCGTCCTCAAAGAACCAATTGTTCAGCGCCACCTGCGACGAGCTTGCGGACGTGCTGTCCTCATCCTCGTGATCGTGATCGTGATCGTGGTCGTGATCGTCGTCATCGTCATCGTCATCGTCGGTAGCCTCGATGGGATAGGAGACCTTGTAGAGGTCCTTGGAGAGATTCTTCTTCATAGTATCGGATATAGTCGCCACGGTGTCGTAAAGTGCATCCTTGACAGCCTCGGCATCGGTCGCGTCGACAGCCTTGTAGATCTTCTTGATCCGCTCAACGGTCTTCTCATCCTCGGCTTCGGTGAAGGTCACGCCCTCGATCTCCTTCTCGAACATAGTGTAGAGAAGGTCGCTGACAAGGGTAGAGGTGAACTTATTGAGCTCCTCAACGGTGGGAAGCGCGTCGGTCTCGGTCTTGTAGAGCCCGTCGATGACCTCGGCAGCCTTCGCCTCGATCTCCTCGGCGGTGCTGGAAGCCGAGAGGGAGGATACGTCAGCCTTCGCGATCTTTTCGTACATCGAATCGGTGGGAACGGTCAGACCGATCTTATCGCTCGTTACGGTGTCCTTGTATTTCTTGTCGAATATGGTCTCAAGGCGGTCGGCTCTCGCGTCGTCCTCGTCAAAGGTAACGCCCTCGACCTCGGTCTTGAGCAACGAATACTTCAGCTCGTCGGCAAGCACCTTCTTAAGTGCCTCCAGCAGGGAAGCGGAGGGAACCGCGGTCGCGGTGCCGGCGTCGGTCACGAGGTGATCCTTCACGTACTTTTCGGTGTAGAGCTTCAGGAACTCATCGACGCTCTTGGCGGCGGTGAGCAGAGCGCGGAGCTCCTCGTCATCGGTAACTGCCTGAATATAATCGCCCTTGTAGATCTCCGACATATGCTCGGAGAGGTACTTCTGAATATCCTCGTCGGTTATGGCGTTGCGGAGCTCCTCCTCGTGAACGAGGCTGTACTGATTGGCAAGGTACTGCAGCTCAAGCGCACGTCTGATATCCGACACGGTAACGCCCTTGTTGCCGTAGAGAGCGGAGACGGTCTTGTTGTTCTCGCTCGCGGTGGTCTTGATATTTTCTATCGCCTTTTCGATGCGCTGCTTGTTGACCTCGGTCAGCTCCATACCCTCGGCACGCGCCGCCTCGCAGGTCTGAAGGATGAGCTTGATCTGCGTTGCTATATCGTTCTTTGCCTGCGAACGGGCGGAGTTGAGCAACATCGAATAGTAATTCGACGGATCAAGTCCGTAGCTTGCCCACGCGTTCCAATAATTGTAGAAATACGTCGTGCAAAGCGATTCGTACATATAGGTAAGCATTGCGCCGTCGACCTTATAGTGCTCCGTTGAGTAGGTCGTCTGGACACGGCGGACGATGCCGCAGCTGTTCAGAACGACAAGCAGGGTAGTGAGCACGAGAATGACGGCGATTATGCTGATGATTATCGCACTTGTCCGGTTGGCCTTCTTCTTTTCCTTTTGCGCGTTCAGCGTCGGATTGTTCACGTTTTCAAGCGCACGATCCGAGCGGATTCTTTTACTTTTTCCCATATCAGGGTCCCCTTTGCTGTATTATATAGTTTCAAAATGGATAGACTCGCAGAATGCGGACTATAAACAGAGATATTATACCTATGATACTTGTTGCCTATGTGTACTCTTTGTGAACGCAGAAAAAACTTTTTGAGTTTTACTCAACTTTCATCACGACGGGGAGTATCATCGGCTTGCGCTTGGTCTTCTGGTAAATGAAGCGTGACAGCTCCTCACGCAGCTTGGTCTTGATCTGTATGCGGTCGGCGTGGGGATCGCGGCGAAGGCTGCGGTCGATCATCTCGGCGGAGAAATCCCTGACCTGCTCGATCAGCTCCTCCGATTCGCGCATATAGACGAACCCGCGTGAGATAACGTCGGGACGGGAGGTCAGCATATTGTCGCCGTCAAGCGTTGCAACAACGACGATCAGACCGTCCTGAGCCAGCAGGCGGCGGTCGCGGAGCACGATCTCGCCCACCTCGCCGACGCCCGATCCGTCAACGAGGATGTTGCCCGACGGCACGGTCCCCGCGAAGCGCGCCCCTCGGCGGTCAAGCTCAAGGACCTGCCCGATGCGGGAGACGAATATATTGCCGTCGTTCATACCCATCTCAAGGGCGAGCGAGCGGTTCGCCTGAAGATGACGGTATTCGCCGTGTACCGGCATAAAGTACTTAGGACGCGTAAGCGCCTGCATAAGCTTAAGCTCCTCCTGGCAGGCGTGCCCCGAAACGTGAACTCCGACCGACGGGTCGTTTGCCACGCCGACTCCGCGGCGGCAGAGCTCGTTTATGATCCTGCCGACCAGCTTCTCGTTCCCCGGTATTGCGGAGGCGGAGATCACGACGACGTCGTTTGAATCGAGGGTTATCTGCGTCTTATCCCCGAACGCCATACGGTAGAGCGCAGACATAGGCTCGCCCTGACTTCCGGTACAGACGACGGTGAGCTCGGACGGGCGGTAGCGCTTGATGTCCCCGACGTCGATCAGAACCCCGTCGGGGAGGTTGATATACCCGAGCTCTATGGCGGAGGTAATGATGTTCACGATGCTCCGACCGAAGAGGACCACCTTGCGCCCGTGGCGGACCGAGGCATCTATGATCTGCTGCACGCGATGAACGTTGGAGGAGAAGGTGGACACGACGAGCCGCTTGTCCGGGTGGGTCGTGAAGATATACTCAAGCGACCTTCCGACCGTGCGCTCGGACGGGGTGTAGCCGGGGCGCTCGGCGTTCGTCGATTCGCAAAGCAGGAGCAGAACCCCCTGATTGCCGAGCTCGCCGAGGCGAGTGATATTCATAATATCCCCCTCGATCGGGGTAAGGTCAAGCTTGAAGTCGCCGGTGTGCACGACCGTACCTATCGGTGTGCGGATCGCAAGACAGCAGGCATCGGCGATAGAGTGATTGACCCTGATAAACTCCACCGAGAAGCACCCGAGCTTTACGGTGTCGCCCGCCTCCACGCAACGCAGGTTGGCATCCCACGGCAGACGGAATTCCTTCAGCTTATTTTCAATGATCTTAACGGTCAGCTTGGTTCCGTAGACTGGAATATTGAAGCTCCGGAGCAGGTAGGGCACCGCGCCGATGTGATCCTCGTGCCCGTGTGTCAGCACAAGGCCGCGAATCTTGTCGCGGTTCTGCTCAAGGTATTCGGTGTCGGGAATAACGACGTCCACGCCGAGCATATCCTCGTCGGGAAAGCCGAGACCGCAATCGACAAGGATGAGGTCCGAGCCGTATTCGATGACGGTAAGGTTCTTTCCGATCTCGCCGAGACCGCCGAGCGGGATGATGCGCAGCTTGGTTCCGCCGCGCTGATGCGTTTGCGCACGGACCTTGCGGCTCGGCTTTTCGGGCTGTTCGACGGGGGCCGTCGGTGCGATCTCCTCGGTCTTCTGCGGGCGGCGTTTATTCTGCGTCTTGCCGCGAGCCTCGCGCTCGAAGTTGCGCTGTGCGGGCGCGGAATCACCGCGTTCACGGCGTGTACCCTTCTTGGCGGGGGAGGGAGCCTCGTCACCCCCGGCAAGCGGGTTGGCGGTCAGCTTCTTTATACGGTCGATGAGCTCCTTCTCGGCGGGCGTCGCGTTTGAGGCTCTTCTGGAGCCCGGATTTCTCTTTTTCTTGGGGGTGCCGTCATTCACGGCGACGGCGGTGCCTTCGTTTTCATTCTTCTTTTTCGGCATTTGTTCTCCTTTCGTAGGTCAAAAAACGGATGTAAAAGTAACGTAAGTATAGGAAACCTACGCAAGCCCGCGGCAGCCCGTCCGTCCGGCTCGCGTCCCTCCGGCGGAATCTGGGTCACCTAAGCTTGCGCAAACAAAGTTCACACGTTGCAAATCCTATGTATTATACCCCATAAAAAGGGGTTTGTCAAGTACCGGCTACCGAAGGACAAGAAGGCGCAAAACGAACGGCAGTGCCCCCGCAACGGCACCGACGAGGAACCACAGCAAGGCAAACAGCACACGGCGAAGTCCCGCCCGCCGCCGTGCACGGCGGCGGGCGGCGGGCAGGGTCTGCTCGGCGATCCTGTTTGCCTCACGCAGGATATCCTTGCTCCCCGGGTGCCCGTCGGCTCCGCGGCGAAGGATGAAGTACGCCGCCTCAAAGTCGTTGTGCTCCGCCCCGGGGATGTATATTACCTTCTTCTCGCAGCCTCTCAGCATCTCAAAACCTCCGCATTTTGCTCCTGTACCGAGGCTATTATTGCCCGCGCGGAGAGGAATAAATCACTTTTTGGAATTATCGGGAGTTGTAAACAAAAATTAAACATCATCGAAGTATGCTTGACAGACACGATTTGACAATATATAATGGTTTTACCAATAAAAAGAAAGGAAATTACAAAAAATGAAATCAACCGGAATCGTCAGAATGGTAGACCAGCTCGGAAGGATCGTGCTCCCGATAGAGCTCCGCAAGGCAATGGATATTAAGGAGAAGGACCCGCTGGAGATTTTTACGGATGACGACAAGATCATCCTCTCCAAATACCACCCCGCCTGCACCTTCTGCAACAATGCCGACTCGGTCGTGTACTTCAACGGCAAGCGCATCTGCACCGAATGCCTCAAGAAAATCAAAGAGCAGTTCTGACGTAAAACCATCAGTATTATAATATATACGAAAGCTCGGGGAACGAGACGAGAGCTCGGGGAACGAGACGA
>CAYWVC010000056.1:0-7274 GCA_964461635.1 uncultured Lachnospiraceae bacterium | reverse complement strand
GCATTGCCTAATTAAATTAACATTATAATACTTGCAATCTGTGGCGATATGAGTTATAATAATACGGATTATCGCAAGTGCAGCGAAGGCTGCGCGGATATGCAAAACTCGCCGTGGAGGTGGTAAAATGAATTCACGGGCATATCAGATACTTGGCTCTATGACACTTGACGAGAAGATCGGGCAGCTTTTTATCGTTCGTTGCCCGCGCGAGGGTGCGTGCGAGGCGGTCGAGCGCTACAAGCTCGGCGGATTTACCCTCTACGCCGTGGACTTTGGCGACGATCACACCGGGATCGGCAAAAGTGCCGACGAGGTGCGCCGCGATATAGACTCTTATCAATCGGTCTCGGACATTCATATGTTTATAGCCGTCGACGAGGAGGGCGGCAACGTTGTGCGGGCAAGCAAGTTCTCAAGTTTGCGCGACGAGCCCTTTGCCGCTCCCGCAAAGGTTTTTGCAGACGGAGGGCTTGACGCTCTCGTTGCCGACACTCGCAAGAAGTGCCGCTTTCTGCGCTCACTCGGAGTAAACGTCAACTACGCTCCGGTCTGCGACCTCTCGTCCGACGAAAAGAACTACATCTACCACCGCACCTTCGGGCAGGATGCCGTGACCTCGGCTCAATGTGTGGCGGCGATGGTCGGCGAGATGAAGCGCTCACGTATGGGGTGCTCGCTCAAGCATTTCCCGGGCTACGGCGACAACGTTGACACGCACACGGGCATTGCCCGCGACGGGATACGAAGCGAGGCGGACTTCGCCGAACGCGACGTTTTGCCCTTCCGCGGGGGAATCGAAGCCGGCGCGGGAATGGTGATGGTCGCGCACGTAATGGTCGATTGCTTCGACGCCGAGCGTCCCGCCTCCCTCTCCAAGAGGGTTCACGAGCTGTTGCGCCGTGAGCTCGGCTTTGACGGGGTGATAGTCACCGACTCGCTCGATATGGGCGGGATCACGCAATACACCGGGGGCAGCGAGGCGGCGGTCGCGGCTCTGCTTGCCGGCAACGATCTGCTCTGTTGCTCAAGCTTTGAGACTCAGATACCCGCGGTCCGCGAGGCGGTCGAAAACGGAACGATCACCGAGCGTCGGATCGACGAATCGGTGTTACGCATACTCAATTACAAAATAGAACTCGGAATAATAGGATAAAGGAACGGTCACAGAGATGAAAAAGTACGACACAGTCATAGTCGGTGCGGGCCCCGCCGGAATATTCACGGCGATAGAGATGATCCGCCGCGGAAGCAAGAAGAAGATCATTATAGTTGAAAAGGGCAAGGCGGTAGAAAACCGCAGCTGTCCGAAGGCAAAGACGGGGCACTGTATGAACTGCAAGCCCTACTGCCACATAACCACCGGCTTCTCGGGCGCGGGTGCCTTCTCGGACGGAAAGCTCTCGCTGTCGGCATCAGTGGGCGGCGACCTCCCGAATCTCGTGGGCGAGGACCTCGTGCAGGAGACGATAGACTACACCGACAAGATATACCTGGACTTCGGAGCCGACGAGCAGATAGAGGGACTCAATAACGACGAGGAGGTCAAGGCGATCCGCCGCAATGCCATCCGCGCCGGACTCCGGCTCGTCGATTGTCCGATACGCCATCTCGGGACCGAGAAGAATCACGAGATTTACTACGCCATCGAAAAGTATCTACTTGACAACGGTGTCGAGATCCTCTTCGGCTGCGAATGCAGTAACATCATTCTGAAGGACGGCAAGTGCCTCGGCATCGTCGCTCTGCTTGACGGGCAGGAGACGGCGATCTACGCCGACAACACGGTCATCGCGGCGGGCAGACGCGGTGCCGATTGGCTTGAAAAGATCTGCGCTGCCTACAATATAGCTCATCAGCCCGGAACCGTCGATATCGGCGTGAGGGTCGAGGTGCGCAACGAGGTTATGGAGACGGTCAACAAGGTCCTCTACGAATCCAAGCTGATCGGATATCCGAAGCCGTTCAAGAACAAGGTCCGCACCTTCTGTCAGAACCCCGGCGGCTTCGTCAGTCAGGAGAACTACGACAACGACCTTGCCGTCGTCAACGGGCACTCCTACAAGGATTTCAAGTCAAGCAACACCAACGTGGCAATACTCTGCTCGCATAACTTCAACCATCCCTTCAATCAGCCGATAGCCTACGCGCAGAAGATCGGTGAGCTCTCCAATATGCTCGGCGCGGGACATATCCTCGTTCAGCGCTACGGCGACATACTTGACGGCAAGCGCACGTGGCAGAAGGAGCTGGCGCAGTCGAACGTCAAGCCCACGTTGCCCGATGCCGTCGCGGGCGATATCACCGCCGCAATTCCCTACCGCACTATGACCAATATCGTGAACTTCATCGAGGCGGTCGATCAGGTCGTGCCCGGATTCGCGGCGTACGAGACATTGCTCTACTCCCCCGAGCTGAAGTTCTACAGCAACCGCATAAGGATGGACGAGGACTTCAACACCAACGTTGAGGGGCTCCACTGCCTCGGCGATTCGTCGGGCTGGACCCGCGGACTTATGATGGCGTCGGTTATGGGAGTGCTGATGGGCAGAAAGCTTTCCTGAGGAAGGACGTACTTGTAAATGGGAAAGAAAAGACAGTTGGTTTTTGTAATGACCGATACCCAGAGATGGGATATGGTCAATTGCTACCGCGAAACGGGGCTCAGCACCCCGTGTATCGACCGTCTCGCCGCCGAGGGCGTGCGCTACGAGCGCGCCTACACGGCACAGCCGGTCTGCGGTCCCGCAAGGTCTTGCCTCTTTACGGGGCTTTACCCCTCGTCGAACGGCTCGTGGGCAAACTGTATGCCCCTCGGCGACAACGTTCACACGATAGGTCAGCGCCTGCACGATTCGGGACTCAATACGGCTTATATCGGCAAATGGCACCTTGACGGCAGTGACTACTTCGGCAACGGCATCTGCCCCGACGGTTGGGATCCCGACTATTGGTACGATATGCGCCGCTACCTTGAGGAGCTCGGCAACGACCGCGACCGCATAAAGTCAAGAATGCCGCAGACGATGGATTTTGAGGACGTTGAGCCCGAATTCACCTACGGCTACCGCGTGATGACCCGCGCGCTCGATTATATGGAGAAGCATCGCGACGACGATTACTTCCTCGTCGTGTCCTTCGACGAACCGCACGGACCCTTCCTCTGCCCTCAGCCTTACGCTTCGATGTATAAGGACTACGAGTTCCCGAAGAGCCCCGCGGTCTACGACACGCTGGAGGGCAAGCCGATCCACCAGCAGGTCTGGTCGGCGCAAAAGCCGAGGCGCGATCGCGACAAGTTCAAGATCAAGAAAAAATACTTTTTCGGCTGTAATTCCTACGTCGACGAGCTGATCGGACGCGTCGCCGACGCCGCGCCGAAGGACGCGATGATAATGTACACCTCCGACCACGGCGACCTGCTCGGCAGTCACTGCCTGTTTGAGAAGGGTCCCGCCGCCTACGACGACGTGGCGAGAATTCCATTCATCATCAGAAATCCGGAGGGTCTGCACGGTGCCGTTTACGACCGTCAGCCCGTCTCGCATATCAACGTCTGCCCCACGGTCCTCGAATATTTCGGGCTCCCGATCCCCGATCAGCTTGAGGGTGGAAGCATCCTCCGCACGACGGAGGACCTTGACGCTCCGGCGGACGACTCCTTCCTGATAGAATTCGGGCGCTTTGAGCTCGATCACGATTTCTACGGCGGACTTCAGCTTATGCGCTGTCTCGTCAAGGGAGATCTCAAGCTCGTGATCAACCTGCTCTCGGACGACGAGCTCTACGATCTCTCGGTCGATCCGTACGAGTGCCGCAACCTCATAAACGACCCCGAGTACGCCGAGCGGAGAAACGCGATGCACGACGAGCTGCTTGAGAAGATGAACGTCTGCCGCGATCCCTTCCGCGCCTACTATTGGGAGCGCCGCCCGTGGCGCACCGACGCGTGCGAGGCGAGCTGGCGCTACACCGGTTGGACACGTCAGCGCGAAAACGAGGAATACGAGCCGAGACAGCTCGATTACGCCACCGGACTCCCCATCACGAATGCACAAAGACCGAAGATCAATTCAAACGAATTCCCGAAATTCTGTCACCTTGACGAGTTGATTGATTGGATAGAAAAGGACGCGATAAAGTAAAATGACGGCAGAGCTCATACCAACTATAATAGCCGTCGTGCTCGTGGCAACGGTCGGGAGCGCAATACAGCGGATCACGGGCTTCGGCTTCGGGATCTTCGCTATGATCTTCCTCTCCCATCTTCTGGAGGTCTACGGCTGCGCCTCGGCGCTCTCGGGCTTGCTTGCAATGGTCTCGACCGTGATCGTTGCCGTGAGCTATCGCAAATACATACATTGGAAGAATATACTTTTTCCCGCCATCGGCTTTGCCGTGATCTCGGTCCCCTCGGTGATGGTGATGAAAAAGGTGGACAACAACGTGCTGATAATAATGCTCGGCGTCGTGCTGATCCTTATGAGCGCGTACTTCCTCTTCTTCTCGTCGAAGATAAAGATCAAGCCGACCCCGTTTGCGGGGCTCATCGCCGGCGGGTGCTCCGGCGTGCTCGGCGGGATCTTCTCGATGGGGGGACCCCCGGTCGTCGTGTACTATATGCAATCGGAGGGCGATGACAAGAACAGATACCTCGGCACGATACAGGCGTACTTTCTGTTCTCCAATATTTACAGCTCGATCGTGAAGGCGGCGAACGGCTTCGTCACCCGCGACGTGCTGATCCTGTTGCCCTTCGGCGCGATCGGAATGGTCGCGGGAATACTGATCGGGCGGGCGATATTCAAGCACCTCAATCCCCTTGTCCTTCGCCGTATAGTCTACGGCTTTATGGCGGTGGCGGGAGTCGTGAATATAGTAACGGCTCTTATCTGATAATAATAAAAAGAGGTCAAGGCAAATGCCTTGAATGAAGGCTATGAAACTACTGAAGGATCTTATAGGCGGCTTCTTTATGGCGGTCGCCAACAGCGTGCCGGGCGTATCCGGGGGAACGATCGCGTTGCTCCTCGGATTTTACGACCGGTTTATGGGTGCTGTCAACGACCTTGTGTTTCATAAGGGAAAGCGGCTGTCGGGGCTGATATATATCCTGCGGGTCGGGGGAGGCTGGGTCGTCGGTCTGGCGATCTCCGTAACCGTGCTCGACCGGATACTTGACGCGCAGATATACGGAATCAGCTCGCTTTTCTTCGGCTTCATACTGCTCTCTGTTCCCTTCCTTGTCTACGACGAGCGCGAATGCCTGCACGGAAAGTATTATTACAGCGTATTCGCCCTGCTCGGCTTTCTGCTGATCGCGGGTATGTCGTGGATCTCGGTCACGCTTAACACGCCCTACGTCGTGCTGACCGAGCTTACCCCCGCGCTGTGGGTAAAGATGTTCGTCATCGGGGTGCTCTCGACCGTCGCACTGCTCTGCCCCGGGATCTCGGGCTCAACGGTCTTTCTCGCCTTCGGCGTATACCGCCCGATAATTGCCTTTCTGCACGCGCTCGTTGCCTTCGATACGGCGGCGGTCGCGGGAGCCCTCCCCGCGCTCTCGGGTCTCGGGGTCGGCGCTCTGCTCGGAGGCTTTGTCGGGGTGAAGGGCATCAACCATTGCCTCAAGCGCTTCCGTAAGCAGACGGTATACTTCGCCGTCGGAATGCTTGTCGGCTCGCTTGTGTCGATCCTCGTCGCGCCGATGACGATAGAGCCGCAGCCCGGTCAGGCACCGAATACGATGATGAACGCGTCGAATTTTAATTGGATCTGCTTCTTCATCGGCGCGGCATTGGTAATGACTCTTCAGATGCTGAAGCTGAGAAGGAATCGGAAGCTCGCCGCCTCCGACGAGCAGAGCCAATGCTCCGATTAATCGGAAGGAGAACGAAAAAATGAAAGAATACGACCGAAAGAAAAAAGCCTCCGCGTACTTCGTGCTCGCGGGGGCATTTGCCATTCTGCTGACGGCGCTGACCGTCTGCCTCTGCTTTGCCGACCGACGCGAGGCGGGTCCGATCGACACCGTCGTTGGGCTTGCAACCCTTAACGGCGCGGTGTTTGAGCTGACCGGGGTCAACTACGACCTTTACGAGCTGACCGAGCTGCTCGGCTATCTTACCGTTGCGTTGGCGGCGGGGCTCGCCCTGATCCTGCCGGTACAGCGGATTAAGCGTAAATCAATCAAGAAGGTCGACCGAGAGCTTATCTGTATGGTTGGACTCTGGATCGCCGTCGTAGCGGTCTACGTGATCTTTGAGCTCATCAGCCCCAATTGCCGCCCCGTGCTTATGCCCGACGAGACGGCGGCGGAGGCGTCCTTCCCTTCCTCGCACACCTTGATGGCACTTTGTGTGCTGATCCCGGCGGCGACGTACCTTGCCCGTCGGATAAAGACCGCGGCGATAAGGATTCCCGCCGTCGCGCTCTGCCCGGCACTTGCATCAATTATCGCGGTCTGCCGCCTGCTCTCGGGAGCGCATTGGTTCACCGATATCGTCGGCGGCGTGCTGATCGCCGGGGCACTGCTGTCGGTCTACTACGGCGTGCTGACCTTGATCGCGGGGGACGAATGCCGTGAATAAAAGATACCGATACGTGATATTCGACCTCGACGGCACGGTGCTTGACACGCTTGACGACCTCGCACTGTCCGTGAACCTCGCCCTTCGGCACTTCGAATACCCCGAGCGCACGAGGGAGGAGGTCAGAGCCTTCGTCGGCAACGGTATCCGATTGCTCGTCGAACGCGCCGCGCCAAGCGGAACGGACAGTGCCGAGCTCGATGCACTGTTTAAGGAATTCAAACGCCTCTATTCCCTCCACTGCGCAGATAAGACCGCGCCCTACGGGGGGATCCCCGAGCTGCTGAAGACGTTGCGCGACGCGGGAGTGACCTGCGCCGTCGTCTCAAATAAGGCGGACGCGGCGGTCAAAACGCTGTGCGAACACTTCTTCGGCGATGCCTTCGCCGCCGCGGTCGGTGAGCGCGAGGGCGTGAGGCGCAAGCCCGCCCCCGATACCGTGCTTGAGGTGATGTCGCACCTCGGAGCCTCCCGCGAGGAAACGGTCTACGTCGGGGACTCCGACGTGGATATCCTTACGGCAAAGAACGCCGACATCGACTGTATCAGCGTCTCGTGGGGCTTCCGTAGCAGGGACTTCCTCGCCGCCTCCGGCGCGTCAACCACCGTCGACTCCCCCGAAGAGCTTATGTCGGTGCTATTATAATACGAAAGCGTTGAGGCTTTTTAGGAGAATACGAAAGC
>CAYWVC010000055.1:0-7538 GCA_964461635.1 uncultured Lachnospiraceae bacterium | reverse complement strand
TATTAGATAATTATTCTTGTAATTTTGCAATTGACATCAAATGCTTTGTGTGTTATAATTAAATTGATATCGTCTGTACGATGGAAAATTTCGTTGCACAAGCAACGTCGGCGGAGGTACACACGAGTGAAGGCTCCAATGCCCCATATAGTGGCGAATATGCCGTTGAAAACAAGGCTCTGCAACGACGTAATAAACGGCAAGCTTTCGCACGCTTATATAATCGAAGGTGCCGATGGCTCGGGCAAAGAGCTTTTGGCGCAAAGCATAGCCGCCGCCGTCGCCTGCGAACACCTGAGCGACGACGGATATCCGCTTCCCTGCCTTGAGTGCGAGAATTGCCGAAAAATACTCAACAGGCTGTCCCCCGACGTGATATACGTGCGGCGCGAGGACGGTAAGGCCCAGCTCGGTGTTGAAGCGTCGCGATTTATAAAAGAAGACGTCGCCATCATCCCGAACGAGCTCGACGTGAAGGTATATATCATTGAGGACGCGGACAAAATGACGGTTCAAGCGCAGAACACGTTGCTGCTGACCCTTGAGGAACCGCCGCGTTACGCACTCTTTATTTTGCTCTGCGAAAACTCGGGGATGCTGCTTGAAACGGTACGCAGCCGTGCCCCCATCCTTCGCACCGAGCCGATCGGAGCTGCCGAGATGCTTGATCATCTTCACCGCCGCAACGACGTTTCGGACATAGATAGGATATCGGAAACCGAGCTCAACGAAATAGTTATGGCATCCAATGGCAGTATCGGAAAGGCGCTCGACCTGCTAAAGCCCGATAACAGAGCCTCGATGCTCGAATACAGGAGCACCGTAAGAACCTTTGTGTCCACTATGCTCGGTGTGCGTTCGGGCGGGGCACGAGCCGAGCTTATCCACCTTTTACCGACGAAGCGTGAGGAGCTTCAGCCCCTGCTTTCGGGCTTTGAGCTGGCTTTGCGCGACCTCCTGTTGCTCAAGAAATCCGAATCCGCACCGCTTTGCTTCTATCACGACCGTGACGAGGCGCTCGCCCTCTCCGACAAGCGGTCGGCACCGTTCATACTGAAGATATACGAGGGTTGCGTAAACGCCGACGAAGCCCTTTCCCATAACGCAAACGTCAAGCTTACCGTCGTCGAACTTATCACCTGCGACGGTTAAAGAAAGGAATTGTAAAATGCCAAATACAAACGGCGAGAAGAAACAGCCGAAAAAATTCGATAATACCGCAAATGCCGGAGCGCCAAAGGGCTCCCACGGCAAAAAGCCGCGCGGCGGCAAGCCCTATCCCCCGCGCAACGGCAACAACAGATCCGACAAAGCCCCCGGCAAGAACGCACGGGAACGCAACCGCGATCAGTCTGCCCCTTTGACCGGTGAGCCGGAATACCAAGCGAACGGCAAAACCGTGCCGATCCTCTTTGAGGACGATTTTCTCGTTTTTCCCGAGGACAAAAAGAAGAAAAAGGAGCTTGACTACGTAGTTACGCAGGAAGCGATAGACGCAATACTTAACGAAAAGCCCCCGGTCGAGGACGACCGCCCGCGCACCGAGGTCGTGGGCATTAAGTTCAACAAGGTCGGAAAGACCTATTATTTCGCCCCCAACGGAATCACCGCCAAGGTCGGAGATTTCGCAATAGTGGAAACCGCGCGCGGTGTGGAATTCGGTCAAGTGTACCTTGCCAACCGTATGGTCCTCTCCGACAGCATCGTGCAACCGCTTCGCCCCGTTTTAAGGCTTGCGACCGACGAGGACGTAGCGCACAACGAAAATAACGTCAATAGCGGAAAGGAGGCTTTCCGCATCTGTCTCGGGAAGATCGCCGATCACGGACTTGATATGAAGCTCGTCGATGCGCAGTACACGTTTGATAACCAAAAGCTTATATTCTACTTCACCTCGGCGGGCAGGGTCGATTTCAGAGAGCTGGTAAAGGACCTCGCCTCCGTATTCCGCATAAGAATAGAGCTTCGGCAGATCGGAATCCGCGACGAAGCAAAGCTTATGGGCGGCTTGGGAGTCTGCGGCAGACCGCTCTGCTGTGCCAGCTATCTTTCCGACTTCGTTCAGGTTTCGATCAAGATGGCTAAGGAGCAAAATCTTTCGCTTAATTCCTCCAAAATATCCGGTGCCTGCGGCAGGCTTATGTGCTGTCTGAGGTATGAATACGAAACCTATCAGCGCGAGATAGCGCTGATGCCCCCGGTCGACAGCATCGTGGACACCCCCGACGGGCGCGGAACGGTTACCGAAATATCCCCTATCGCGGGAACGGTCAAGGTCCGAGTTGCCGATAAGCAGGATACGACGGTCGTGAAGCAGTATGACCGTGAGCTCTGCAAGGTAATTTCGCAGAATGACGATAAAAAATAAAGGCAAAAAATTTTTTTAAAAACGTATTCCATTTTCGGCAATTATGTGATATAATGTCCGTTGAAATACTTACGGTAGGAGGTGATTCTAAGATGGCATATAAGATCAATGCCGATGAGTGCATCGGTTGCGGTTCCTGCGCGGAGGAGTGCCCCGTAGGTGCTATCTCTGAACAGGATGGAAAGTATGTAATTGACCCCGAGAAGTGTCTCGATTGCGGCGCGTGCGAGGGCGTGTGCCCCGTCGGTGCTCCCAAGGCCGAATAATATACCTTTCATTCCGCAGGATCGAGGGTCTGCAGAGCATTTGCTCTTCAGACCCAAAACTATTTTTACAGTATTTCGGAGCTTACTCGTTATGGATCATGAAAAATTAGCGAACGGTTTCAGGCTGACGAAGGTCAACGAGCGCCTTTCGGTCTACGAAAAAGCGGGGGGACAAACGTTCGGAGCCGATGCCTTTCTGCTCGCGGCATACGCCGCGGCGGACCCGGCGAACGACGCGGCAGACCTCGGTTGCGGTACCGGGATATGCGCCCTTCTCTTGGCTGACCGCAAAAAGGCAAAGCATATATACGCGGTGGATATCCAATCCGAGCTTATCGACGCTGCCAAGGTCAATATTTCGATGAACTCACTTGACGGTCGCATCACCGCAGTTTGCTCCGACGTTCGATTTTTGACGGTCGGGAGCTTTCCGCATCCCGTAAGCACGGTCATCGCCAATCCGCCGTACATTCCCGTCGGCGCGGGCAGGATCCCTCCCGACGTCAGCCGTGCGGCGGCGCGGCACGAGCTGAACGGCGGAATATTTGAATTTTGCTCGGTAGCATCCCGCATTCTTGCGCCGCACGGACGCTTCTTCTGCGTATTCAGACCCGAGCGTCTGACCGACCTGATCTCTGCCCTCAATACCTCCGGTCTGGCACCGAGGACCGTAACGTTCGTCCACCACAACGCGGAGTGTGAGCCCGCAATGATACTCACCGAAGCCGTCAAAGGTCGCGCCGCCCTGAGGGTCACGCGCCCGCTGTTTCTTTATCGCGAAAAGAACGTGATGAGCGACGACGCGGCAAAAATATACGATAATTGCAGCTTTGAGGATTTTTTAAATGAATGAAGAAAAGCATCTTTTAAGCTACGTCCGCCGCGCGGTAGACGATTACGGTATGATCGACGACGGCGACGTTATTGCCGTCGGGATCTCCGGCGGAAAGGATTCTCTCACCCTGCTTTACGCTATGTCGAAGCTCGCGGTATTCTATCCGCGCCGTTTCTCCGTAAAGGCTCTGATGATAGATATGGGCTTTGAGGGAACAGATCATTCAGCCGTAAAGGAATTTTGCGACAGTCTCGGGGTCGAGCTGAACGTTATCAACACCCAGATATCAAAGGTCATCTTTGACGTCAGGAAAGAGTCCAACCCCTGCTCGCTCTGCGCGAAAATGCGCCGCGGAGCCATACACAGCTCGGCAAAGGAGATCGGGTGCAACAAGGTGGCGTTGGGACACCATTTCGATGACGTGGTCGATACCTTTATGCTGAACCTTTACTTTGAGGGCAGGATCGGTTGCTTCAGTCCCGTGACCTACTTATCCCGATCCGACATCACGTTAATCCGACCGCTGATCTACCTGCCCGAAAAGGATATACGCTATTTTGCATCGCAGAAGAGCTTGCCGGTCGAGGTATCGCCCTGCCCCGCCGACGGGAATACACAGCGAGCCGAGATAAACAAAATGCTCACGGCTTTGGACCGCGAGCATAAGGGCTTGCGTTACAGGATATTCGGTGCCATACAGCGCGGGAATATCGACGGCTTCCGCGACACGGGAAGGCTAAAGGGGATCAAGGCATACTCGGTGGAGGATGAATGAGGGCTCAGCCCTTCTCAAATCCGTGAATAAACCCGTTTACGTCGGCGGTGCAAAGGTCACCGCCGATTATTTTATTGCGATAAACTATCAGGTTGGCGTAGACCGTGCCGTTATAGTCGGGATAATTGGTCACCTCATAGGTATAGCGCGTTACTTTTTTGCCCTTGTAGCCCGAAAGATCGAGCCCCTGACGCTTCTGTATCTCGTTATAGGTGGTGAATACCTTGTCAAATTCGCTCGGCACCTTTACCTCCTCGGATTCGACAGCATCCTCCTTCACCTCCCAACCGAACTGCTTCAGAAAGTTTATGCGGTCGTCGTTGCTCTTTATCTTATCGTAACTGACGGTTCCCGACGCGGTCTGAGTCGAAGCGGGCGCGTCGTAGGTAAAGGTCGGGACGAAAACTATCAGCGTGATAAGAGCGATCAAGGCAACGCAAGCTATTCCGAAAAACTTCAACGAGCTGGCACGCATAGAGTAAACAAACATAATAACCCTCCGATTCAATATGATCCGTGTGTTTTCACTGACATTATATTGAAGTCGGAGGGTTATTATTACTGTGATCGCGGAAAATAAGCTTCAGATCAAACGGTCGGCAAAGGGTCAATATTTGCTCGGCGGCGTATACGTACTGTGTACGAGGCCGAATATTATGTATATTGAAAGCACGGATGACCCTCCCGCACTCATAAAAGGCAAGGTGATACCAACGACGGGTAGCAGGCAAAGGCACATTCCGATATTTTCAAGCGATTGGACCACGATCATCCCCATAACGCCGGCGCAAACGAAGGTCCCGAACAGATCCCGACTGCGCTTGGCAAGGACGATAAGCCTCGTTATAAGAAATATCATCAGCGCAAGAAAAACGATGCATCCGAGCAACCCGAACATCTCCGCATATGTCGCAAAGAAGAAATCCGTCAGACATCCGTACATCTCGTTGTAGGTTCCGGCACCGTTTATCCCCCTGCCGAAGAGACCGCCTCCCGCGATGCAGGCTCGGCTCTGTATCTGTTGAAGTCCCTTATCGAGCGGATCGATATCGGGGTTAAAGCCGACTATGATACGCTTCTTCTGATACTCCGCCAGATGATCCCACAAAAACGGAAAGGCAATAATTACCGCCGTCCCCGCGCCGAGGAAATACCAAAGCGACAGCCCCGCGCAATAAAGCATTATTGCAATGATACCGATATAGACGAGAGCCATACCGAGGTCGCCGGAAAGCAGCATCAGCCCGACGATCACGCCCGCGTGTACACCGAGCCCGACAAGGCGCTTCGGGTGATTTATATCGTTTCCCACGACGCTCAGGTGCTTCGCGAAGGTCAGAATAAACGTAAACCGCACGAATTCGGACGGCTGTATGCTCGTCAGACCGGGGATCTTGATCCAATTTCGGTTTTCCCCCGCGCTCTCGCCCAGAGGGGTCCAAAGCAACGCCATAAAGCCGACCGAAAACAAAAAAACTATAAAGTAAAAGATCGGCGGAAGATTCGAAAGATCGAGATTCGCTAAAACCGCCATAATCAATACTCCGACGACGGTCATCGCCGCCTGCATCAATATCGTGCGCGTACCGCCGTAATCACTGTCGCGCGCACCGATGAGCACCGTAATACTCAGCAGAGAGAGGATCGACGTACAAATAAAGAGGAGAGGGTCAATCTGCCGCACCTTATCTCTGATAAATGCGCCCAAAGCCCTCACCTCCGATATACGTAGATCCTATATTATCAATACTGCCTGCCCCAAACGACCATATGCTTGGCGGGCTTGCCGCAGCATACGCAGGTATCGCCGATATTTTCCTGCTCAAACGGCATACAGCGTGATTTCACTCCGCCCGTAACGTCCTTGAGCTTATCCTCGCAAGCCTCGTCGCCGCACCACATAGCACGGATAAATCCGGGCTTGTTTTCCGCAACGTCAAGGAACTCCTCGTAGCTGTGTGCGTCGTTTGTTTTTTCCTTAAGGTTATTCAGCGCACGCTCGTAAAGCTCGTCGTGAACCGACGCAAGCATATTTTCAACCTCTTGCTCGATATTTTCAAGCAACACGACGCGCTTCTCACGCGTGACGCGGCTGACAAGAACACAAGAACCGCTCTCGATATCGCGCGGCCCAAGCTCCAATCTGACCGGAACGCCCTTCATCTCATACTGTGCAAACTTCCAACCCGTTGAGTTATCGGAATCGTCAAGCTTGACCCTGAACTTATCGGACAGTCTGTCGCGAACACCGGCGGCGGCCTCAAGAACGCCTTCCTTGTGCTGAGCAACGGGGACTATTACCACCTGAATAGGGGCAACGCCCGGGGGAAGGATAAGACCGTTATCGTCACCGTGCGTCATAATGATCGCACCGATCATACGCGTTGAAACACCCCACGAGGTCTGGTGCGGATATCTGACATTGTTTTCCCTATCGGTGAAGGTTATGCCGAACGCCTCGGCAAACCCGGTGCCGAAGTAATGCGACGTGCCGCCCTGAAGAGCAACTCCGTTATGCATCATAGGCTCGATCGTGTACGTTTCGACCGCGCCGGCAAACTTTTCCTTTTCGGTCTTCTTACCCACGACTGCGGGGATCGCAAGAGTTTCGCGGTAAAAGTCCTCGTAGCACTTAAGCATACGAAGGGTCTCCTCCCTCGCCTCCTCCTCCGTCTCGTGCATCGTGTGTCCCTCCTGCCACAGGAATTCGGAGGTGCGGAGGAAGGGTCTTGTCGTCTTCTCCCATCTCACCACGTTACACCACTGATTGTAGAGCTTCGGAAGATCGCGGTAAGAATGTATGATATTCCTGTAATGCTCGCAGAAGAGCGTTTCGGAGGTCGGTCTGACTATGAGCCGTTCGGAGAGCTGAGCCTGTCCGCCCATCGTAACGACGGCGCATTCGGGCGCAAAGCCCTCGACGTGATCCTTCTCCTTTTGAAGAAGGCTCTCGGGGATGAACATCGGCATATAAACGTTCTCGTGTCCGAGCTTCTTGAAGCGCGCATCAAGGTCGTGCTGTATATTTTCCCATATCGCGTAGCCGTAAGGACGTATCACCATACATCCCTTCACGCCGGAATAATCGGCGAGCTCCGCCTTTTTAACAACGTCGGTGTACCATTGAGCAAAATCAACATCCATTGACGTTATCTGCTCCACCATTTTTTTGTCCTTGTTCCCTGCCATTTGAAGAAAGTCCTTTCGGAATAGATTTATATTGAATATTATATTGTATATTTCCCGCCTTGTCAAGTATGAAAGGCGGGTTTTGCGGCAAATTACTTATAAAGC
>CAYWVC010000054.1:0-7950 GCA_964461635.1 uncultured Lachnospiraceae bacterium | reverse complement strand
TTTCCGCGCAAACTTTTATCAATGCACTTGAATAAAATAGCAATATGTGATAAAATAAACAAAGGGGTGTGTTTACTGTGAAAAAAGAGCCTTTGATTCCCGAGGAGATTAACGGCATTATCCGTCTTATCGGCGAGGAATGGATGCTGATCGGGACCTACGACGCCGCGCACGCCCGTGCGAACGCGATGACGGCGAGCTGGGGAAACGTCGGCGTGCTCTGGGGCGAGCCGGTCTGCATCTGCTACGTTCGTCCGGGGCGCTACACTCATCGGCTTATAGAGGAAACCGAGCGTCTGAGCTTTTCCTTCTTCGGCGGCGAGGAACGTTTCCGCCGTGCGCTTGCCCTGTGCGGGAGCGTCAGCGGACGCGATCGCGACAAGCTTGCAGAGGCGGGACTGACCTACGTTTTGACCGACGGGGTGCCCGTCTTTGACGGAGCACGACTGACCGTGATCGGCAAGAAGCTCTACACCGGGAGCCTGTCCGCCGACGGCTTTGCCGACGTCGAGATAATGCGACGGCACTACCCCGAGCACGACCTTCACGACTTTTACGTCTGTCGCATAGAGTCGTGCATATATTCCGAAATCGAAAAATAAAATTTTATCATATAAGAAGGAGACGTCAAAAATGTCAGAAAAAACGATGAATGCGGCGGTTCTTCACGCCGTGGGAGACCTCAGATACGAGGAGGTTGCCCGCCCCGAGCCCAAGAGCGGCGAGGTACTGCTCAAGGTCCTCGGTTGCGGAGTATGCGGCAGTGATATTCCGCGTGTATTCGTTTCGGGCACCTATCATTTCCCGACCGTTCCGGGTCACGAGTTCGCGGGCAAGATCGTTTGCGATCCCGACGGTGACCTCACCGGCAAGTATGCCGCGGTGTTCCCTCTTCTTCCCTGCCGCAAGTGTGCCGCCTGCGAGGTCGGCGAGTACGTAAACTGCTCGGATTACGATTACTACGGCAGCCGTCGCGACGGAGGCTTTGCCGAGTACATAGCCGTTGACAAGAGAAATCTTATCCTGCTTCCCGAGGGTGTCGATCCCGTCGTGGCATCGCTTTGCGAGCCCGGCTCGGTCGGTCGCGCCGCTGTCCGTCGTCTTGACGTTCAGCTCGGCGACCTTTGCGTTATCTTCGGTGCGGGTCCGATAGGGCTGATCGCCGCTCAGTGGGCGCGCCGTGCGGGAGCCGCAAAGGTCCGCGTCGTCGACATCTCGGATGAAAAGCTCGCCTTTGCCGAAAAATTCGGCTTCGAGCCCTACGACGCTTCGCGCGACGGTCTTGCCGATTGCGTGCTTGAGGGCACGGGTGCGTCGCCCGCGCTCAACAACTGCGTCCTGTCGCTGAAGAATCACGGCCGTCTCGTCCTTATGGGCAACCCGGGCCGCGATATGACGATAGCTCAGAAGACCTATTCGCAGATCCTGCGCCGCGAGCTCAACGTCTGCGGCACGTGGAATTCCTCCTACAACAAGGTGGTCAACGACTGGACCGCGACCGTCGCGGCTATGGCGGACGGCAGCATAAACTACGCCGACCTGATCACGCACCGCTACGCACTGTCGCAGTGCAACGAGGCGCTTGAAATGATGCGTGACAAGACCGAATTCTTCACGAAGGTCACCTTCGTAAATCCGGAATAAGGAGAAATAAAAATGTTGACTGTCAAGACCGATACGATGCGCCACACCGACCATCACTGTGACTTCTGCGTTATCGGCGGCGGGCTCTCCGGTATGTGCGCCGCCATCTCCGCCGCGCGTGAGGGAGTGAAGACCGTCCTCATTCAGGATCGCCCGATGTTCGGCGGCAATTGCTCCAGCGAGATCCGTATGTGGGTGCGCGGCGCGAAGGGTGAATGCAACCGCGAGACCGGCATCATCTCCGAGCTTGAGGAGGAGAACATCTATCGCAACCCGTCGCTTCAGGCATCGCTCTGGGACGGCGTGATGTGGGGCAAGGTGACCTCCGAGCCCAACATCGAGGTAATTATGAACTGCTCGGTCTGCGACGCCGACACCGACGGCGCGGGTGCGATCACCCGCGTTGTGGGCTGGCAGCTCACGACCTACACGTGGCATACCGTGTACGCGAAATACTTCGCCGACTGTACGGGCGATTCGGTGCTTGCCCCGGTCGTCGGTGCACTCTGGCGTGTCGGACGCGAGGCACACGACGAATACGGCGAGGCAATGGGCCGCGAGAAAGCCGACCTTAAGACTATGGGAATGTCCTGCCTGCTCCAAGCGGTTGAGACCGATCATAAGGTCGATTTCATCCCCCCGAAGTGGGCGTACGTTTTCGAGAATGACTCCGACTTCGGCGGCGACGGTATATCCGTGAAGGAGCAGGACGCCGATTTCCTTGCCAAGCGTGATGCCACGGCGTTTCTGAAAACGGGCGGGAGCGTCACCGATATCGACGTTAAAACGGTCGTCAGTATGAGCCGTCCCCATACGCTCGGCACGAGCGGCACCAACTTCTGGTGGCTTGAGCTCGGCGGCGAGTACGATTCGATCCACGATTCCGAGAAGCTCCGCAACGAGCTTATCAAAATAGCCTACGGCATCTGGGACCATATCAAGAACCGCGGGGACCACGGTGCCGACAATTGGGAGCTTGAATGGGTCGGCTGTCTGCCCGGCAAGCGCGAATCGCGCCGCTACGTCGGTCGCCACGTTCTGACCGAGGGCGATATCGAGGCTGGCGGCAGGTTCGACGATATAGTGGCGTTCGGAGGTTGGCCGATGGACGATCACATTCCCGCGGGCTTCTATTCCTTTAAGGAGAAGAACCCGCCGTCAAAGCTCTACCCCGCGCCCTCGCCCTACGGCATCCCCTATCGCTCGCTCTATTCGGCGAACGTGAAGAACCTCTTCTTCGCCGGCAGAAACATCAGCGCGACGCACGCCGCGATGAGCTCCACGCGAGTGATGGCGACCTGCTCGCTCCTCGGGCAGGCGATGGGTACCGCCGCGGCGATCTGCGTAAACGAGGGTATCACCCCCGACGGCGTATACGAGACGCGCATCGGCGAGCTTCAGGGCAAGCTGATGGATGCGGGCTGTTACCTGCCGTGGCATAAGAGGGCGATCCCCGAGCTCTCGCTCGGCGCGACCCTCAACCTCTCCGACGCAGACCGCGCGATCCTCTTTAACGGCACCGAGCGCCCGGATGAGGAGGGCAACGTCAACTGCATTACCCTCAACAAGGGCGATTCGATCACCTTTACCTTCGATCAGCCGACACAGCTCAGCGAGCTGAGGCTTGCCTTCGACCCCGATTTCTCACGCAAGTCGATCTCGGAGAACAAGAAGATGCGCGTCTTCGCGATGAGACTGCACACCGGCAGGGACTTTAAGCCCGTTAAGGTCGCCGCGCCGATGGTAAGATCCTTCGAGGTCTTTGCCGACGGCAAGCGGATATTTGCGGACAACGACAACTATCTGTCGATCCGCCGTCTGCCGCTGAACGTTACGGCGAAGGTCCTTGAGGTTCGGTTCCTTGATACCCACGGCACCGAGAAGGTAAATATCTTCTCCTGCGACGTGAAATAAACGCAAAACGAATATGAAATCCCGCGAGGCTCCCTCCGATCGGAGGTAACCTCGCGGGATTCGCTTTTTACGAGAATTGTGAATTATAGAGATCGGCGTACGCTCCGCCCGCGGCGATCAGCTCACGGTGAGTGCCCTGCTCTATTATGTTACCGTTCTGCATTACGAGTATCTTGTCGGCGTCGATGACGGTGGAAAGTCGGTGCGCGATAACGAAGCTCGTTCTGCCGCGCATCAGTGCCTTCATTGCCTTGCCGATCTCGATCTCGGTGCGGGTATCGACCGAGGAGGTCGCCTCGTCAAGTATCAGTATCGCCGGGTCGCAAAGGAACACGCGGGCGATAGTGAGCAATTGGCGCTGACCTATCGAAATATTCTCCGCGTCGTTCGTCAGCACGGTATCGTAGCCCTTCGGCAGGGTGCGGATGAAGAAATCCGCCCGAGCCGCCCGTGCCGCGGCACGGATCTCCTCCGCCGTCGCGTCGGGCTTGCCGTAGGCTATGTTCTCGGCAATCGTGCCCTCAAAGAGCCACGTGTCCTGAAGCACCATACCGAAGCGGTTGCGAAGGTCACTGCGTGTGATGTCCCGCGTGCTTACACCGTCAAGGTGCACGCTGCCGCCGTTGACCTCGTAGAAGCGCATCAGCAGGTTGACAAGGGTTGTCTTGCCCGCCCCGGTGCTGCCGACTATCGCGATCTTCTGCCCTGGACGTGCCGAGAAGCTGACGTCGGTCATAAGCGTTTTCTCGGGCGAGTAGCCGAAGCTGACGTGCGAGAACTCCACCTCGCCGCTCGATCCGCCGTGCGAGGGACTCGGCTCCTGCGTATCGGGCTCCATCTCGGGCTCGTCAAGCAGCTCGTAGACGCGCTCCATTGAGGCAAGCGCCGACTGAAGCGAGTTTACCATATAGGACAGCTCGGTGATCGGCTCGCCCGCCTGGTTAACGTACTGAAAGAACGCCTGAAACACACCGGGTGTCATTCCGCCCGACAGGAGCATCCCGCCGCCGATAATGGCGATCGTTACGGTGCCGAGACGGTTGATAAGGCGTATGCCCGGGTTGACCGCGTTCATCAGGAAATCGGTCTTTTCCGCCGCGCGAGCCAGCTCCTCGGATGCCTTATGGAGCTCGTCGGAGCTCGTTTGCTCGCGGTTGAACGCCTTGATTATCATTCTGCCGCTGTACGATTCCTCCACGAGCCCGTTCATCCTTCCGACGGCGCGCTGACGCTCGGAGGCGTATTTCAGCGTGCGCTTCGATACGATGTTGGTGACGGTGAGCGATATCGCGGTAAATCCGAAGAAGACGAGGGTCAGGGGAATGCTGAAGCGCAGCATCATAACGACCGAGCCTATTACCGTGCCTATCGCGACGAAGAGCCTGATGAGTCCGGTCTGGAGCGCCTCCGAGGTCTTGTCAAGGTCGTTGGTCACGCGGCTCATTATCTCGCCGGGCTGATGGCGGTCGTAGAATGACAGCGGCAGACGCTGGAGCTTTTCGGCTATTTCCCCGCGGAGCTGAAGATTCAGCTTCTCCGCAAAGCTTGCCATAAGCATATTCTGGAGCACGTACAGCCCCGCCGACGTAAGGTAGATCGCAAGCAACGCGACGACCTGCTTTCCGCCGTACTCCCATGTGATCGAAAAGGACTTGCTGAGCTCCCTCAACTCAAGTATACGGCTCCAGATGAGGTCAATGGCGTTTGCGCTGTAGAGCGGCGCAACGATACAAAGTGCGCTGTAAATGACGACCGACGTGAGCACGACCGCAAGGCGCAGCCTTTGCCGACCGAGCGATCGGATAAAGCGCTTTGCGGTTCCCCGCGCGTCCTTCGCGGTCTCAAGCTCGTCGTCCTCGTAAAAGCCCTGCTGTTCATCCATTGATATCGCCTCCCTTCATCTGCGAATTTACTATGTCGATGTATATGGGGCAGGTGCGCAGAAGCTCCTCGTGCCTGCCGATGCCGGCGATCTTACCGTCGTTCAGCACGATTATCTGATCGGCGTGAAGGATCGTGCTCACCCGTTGCGCGATGATCAGCACGGCGGAGTCACGCACCTCGTCGGCAAGGGCGTGGCGAAGTGCCGCGTCGGTGCGGAAATCAAGCGCGGAGAAGCTGTCGTCGAAAACGTACAGATCGGCCTTTTTCACCAGCGCGCGGGCGATGGAGAGCCTCTGCCGCTGTCCGCCCGAGAAGTTCGTTCCGCCCTGCGCCACGCGCGACTCAAGACCCTGCGGCAATCCGAGCACGAATTCCGACTGTGCGACCTTCAGCGCGTGCAAAAGCTCCTCCTCGGTCGCGTCGGGCTTTCCGTAGCGAAGATTGTCGGCGATAGTACCCGAGAAGAGCCACGCCTTCTGCGGGACGTAGGCTATCGCGTTGCGCAGCTCGGCTTGCGGCAGCTGACGCAGGTCGGTCCCGCGAAGTGATATGCTTCCCCCCGTTACGTCGTGGTAGCGCAAAAGGAGCTTGGTTATCGTGGACTTTCCGCTTCCCGTGCCGCCGATTACCGCGGTCGTCTGTCCCCTGCGGCAGGTGAAGGAGAGATTCGAGAGGGTCTCCTCATCGGCGTCGGCGAAGCGGAACGACACCCCGTCGAAGGTCACGACGGCGCCGTCCTCTTCCGTTGCCGCAAGATCGGCACCGCCGTCAACTATCTCGGGCTCGTGATTGAGCACGTCGGAAATTCGGCGCATACAGGTAAGGGCGCGCGGAAGCATAAGTACCGTCATCTGAGCCATCGCTATGTAGAAGAGTATCCAGATGGCGTATTCCGAGACGGCGGTGATGCTCCCGATCTCCATCCGCCCGATGCCCACGGCGTTCCCGCCGACGTAGACCGCCGCGACCATCACGAGGTTTATCACGACGTTGGCAAGGCAATCAAGTCCGGCAAAAAGGTAGTTCGCCTGTATGGACGAGCTTGCGTAGCCCGAGAAGGTCTCCTTCATTCTGTCGGTCTCGTGCTTTTCCTTGTTGAATGCGCGTATCACCCGCACGCCCGTGATCCCCTCACGCAGGACGACGTTCATCCGGTCAAGCAGGCTCTGGAGCTTGTTGAATATAGGGGTCGCGCGACGCATAATGAAGAACGCCGCCACGAGCACGAGCACCGTCGCTCCGAGGAGCAGAAAGCCCATATCGCGGTCTATCGCGAAGGACATAACGATCCCGAGAACGCAGATTATCGGAACCGGCAATATCATTTGGATTGAGCTGACGAACGCCTGCTGAATGACGCTTACGTCGTTCAGCGTTCGGGTTATCATCGACGCCGTGCCGAATTCCTCAAAATCGGAGGCGGAGAATTTCAGAGAATGATCGTATACCGCGTTGCGAAGGTCGCGCCCGAGGTCCGCCGACAGCCGTGCGCAGATCCGGCTGCCGACCAGGGTCAGCCCGCCCGACAGCACCGCAACGGCAAGCATAAGGAGCCCCTGCCACACGAGAACGCTCATCTCGCTCCCCTCAAGGGCAAGGTTTATCATATTTGCCGTGATCGTCGGCACGAGCAAGGAGCCCCCGACGTCTGCCAAGGTGATGATCGCAAGTATCACGCATTGCTTTGTGTAAGGCTTCAGATATTTTAAAAAGGTTCTCATAAGATTTTTTTGCTTTTGTCTCCTATCAATTTTGCTATTTCTTTTTCGAAGTTCGAGCATTGAAGCTCGTTGAGGCGCAGGAGCAGCTCGCGCTCGGCCTCGGACATCAGGCTGATCGAGCGCTCCTCGGCTTTCAGAAGCGGTAGGATCTTCTCGTCACAGATCCGCCTGCCCTCGTCGGTCAGGGTGACGGACTTGCCGTTGCGCGCACCGGGGCGCTGCGTGAGCCGTGCCCAGCCGTTTTTTACGAGACAGCCGACCGTGTAGTTTACCGTTTGCTTTGGAAACGACCACTCGGCTACGAGGTCGTTTTGCGTGCAATCGCGATCCCCGCGCTCGTAAAGTGTGTAGAGGACCCAGACCGCCGGGTCCGAAAGACCGCAATATACGGCATAGGTGTGGTAGAGCTGGTCGAGCCTGCGCGCGACCTGCGTCAACGCCGTATTGACGGCCACTGCCTTTTGATCCATATTCGATCACCCTGCCCCGCGCGTGGCGGAGCTTCCTTTCTTCGCGGCAATGCCGCGTGATTTGCGCCCGAGGGCGCCTTTGCCGATCGTTTTCCGACCTCGGTCGAAAACCGCTGAGACCGCTCGAAGCCCACCGAGATCCCCGAGCCAAAGCCTACCGAGCCCCCGAAAAAAGTAAAATCCCATTTGGGACGCACGATAGTATAAGTCCAAAATGGGATTTTGTCAAGGGCTTTGCAAATATTTTTTGCTTTTTAAGCTGTTTCACAAGTTTTCGCACCTGTGGTGCCAAAAGAAAAAGCGGAAAAGGGTTTATA
>CAYWVC010000053.1:0-7953 GCA_964461635.1 uncultured Lachnospiraceae bacterium | reverse complement strand
TCGAAGGGGTGTGGGGAAACCTTCTTTTAAGAAGGTTCCCCCACGCTTTCGTATTAACGTTAAACTAACCTGTCATTACTCCTCGTCCGGCTCGCTGTCGGGGTCGGGATCGGGGAGCTTTTCGGCGTAGACCTCAAGCACTCGCTTATCGTTTGCCTTGGTCACTTTGAGTTTGACTCCGTCGGCTTCAAGCTCGTCGCCGGGCTCGGGGATCTTCTCAAGCTTCTCCATTACCCAGCCGCCGATAGTGGCTGAATCGCTGTCGATATCGAGGTCAAAGAGGTCGTCAAAGCTATCGCGGTCGGCAAGGCCCGAGATGAGGTAGCCGTTACCCGACTGCTTGATCTCGCCCTCGTTTTCCGTCTCGTCAAGGTCGCCGACGATCTGCTCGATAAGGTCGTTAAGTGTAACGATACCGTATGTTCCGCCGTATTCGTCAACGACGACCGCGATGCTGAGGTGCTCGCGCTTCATCTCACGGAAGAGGACGTCCGCCTTCATTACCTGCGGCACGAAGCGGGGTCTGAAGCTTGCCGCCTTTATCGCGTTGCGGCGCGAGCGGTCGTCAAGGCGCAGATACTTCTCCGCATCAAGAATTCCGACCACCTTATCCATACTGTCGCCGCAGATGGGATAAAATGAATGTATAGATTCTTTGACCGTGTTGAGCCATTCGTCGTCGCCGTCCTCAAGCCAGAGGACGTTCATCTCGGTACGGTGCGTCGATATCTCGCCGACCGTGATGTCGTCAAACTCGAACACGTTCTGTATCATTTCGTTTTCCGCCTCGTCGATGACGCCCATTTCGCTTCCGGCATCCGCCATCATTCTGATATCCTCCTCCGACATGTCGGATTCGTCGGCGTTCGGGTTGATATGCAGAACCTTGAGCACGAGGTTCGTTGACACGGTGAGGAACCACACGACCGGCTTGAATATGACCGAAATAAAGGTCACGATCCCGGTAAGCCCAAGTGCGGTCTTCTCGGTCTTCGTCATAGCAAGGCGCTTCGGCACGAGCTCGCCGAAAATCAGGGTGAAGTAGGACAGCACGCAGGTGATCAGCACGATGGATATGCCCTCGATCACGCCGTTGGACGCGATGCCGAGGCCCGTGCCGTCGGGTGCCTTGCCGAGCCAATTGACGATGTAGGTGCTGAATCCGTCGGCGGCAAACGCGCTGGCAAGAAAGCCGGAGAGCGTTATTGCCACCTGTATCGTTGCGAGGAACTTTGCGGGGTTGTCGGAGAGCTTTTTGAGCCTTTTTGCACGGCGGTCTCCGTCCTCCGCCATTTTGTCAAGCCTTGCGCCCTTGAACTCGATAACCGCTATCTCGGCGCAAGCGAAGACAGCATTGAGTGCGATGAGTACGAACTGCATAATTATAAGCAGCCATAAGGGGATTTCCATTTCTACCTCCAAAAAATTATCCGTAAAAAAGCAAACAAAGCCGGACCCGCCGCGAAGCGAGCCGACTTATCATCAGATCAATATTCCGTTAATACAGCGGTCGGGCGTGTTACCGTCGCTACTGTCTCCGTCCATAATAAACCGAGGTTTCTCCTTTACAGAATTTATACCATTATAGCACATCCGAGCCCGCTTGTCAACGGGGGAAGGCTATAATTTTGCAAAATGCGGGTGCCCACCCGTTGCGGTGGGGCGCAAAGCCTTGACAGGCGCACCGAAATGTTATATAATAAGGGGTAATCCCTCTGAAAGGAATATTTTTGATGATGAAGAAATACCTTAAGCTTGCGGCGATATCGCTCGCCGTTATAACGGTCCTTGTGCTGATGGCGTCCTGCTCCTCGTCGGTGACCGACGAGAAGGGCTTTGTGCTGAGCCTGGACAAGGAGACCGACACCTACGTGATAACCGGCTTTTCGGGTACCGGAGTGACCGAGATCACGCTCCCCGATTCGTATCAGGGCAAGGCGGTAACCGCAGTTGCCTCCTCCGCCTTCGCGGGCAACGAGATATTGGAGGCCGTGACCGTTCCCGCGTCGATCAAGTCGATCGGCTCACTCGCCTTCTCGGGCTGTAAGCAGCTCAGGCAGGTCACGTTTGCGGAGGGCTCGGCGCTCACGGTGATCGAAACGGGCGTGTTCTCCGATTGCACGAGCCTTCGCTCGGCGGCGATCCCCGCCGGGGTTACCGAGGTGGGCTACCGTGCCTTCTCGGGCTGTACCTCGCTCGTCTCTGTTGAACTGCCCGCATCGCTGACGAAGGTATATTACTACGCCTTCTCGGGCTGTTCCGCACTCGCCGAGGTCAAGCTTGCCGACGGCATCGAGACGCTCTCGGTCTGCGCCAACGCATTTGCCGATTGCCGCAAGCTCACTGCCCTCGGCACTCCCTTTACGGTTAGCGGCGCGGTGGATGAGCACGAATACGTTTACAAAAAGGGCGCGCAGTACCTGACCGCCGACGGCGGAAAGACCCTTGCCCGCTTTATCGACTCCGACGCTGCCTCGTTTGAGATACCGAAGGAGATCACGAAGATCAGCGCGGGTGCCTTCGCGGACATCACGAGCCTCACCGAGCTGACGGTCGCCGCCGAGAACGAGACTTTCGTTGCCGTTGACGGATTGGTGTTCAGCAAGGATATGACCACCCTTATCGCCTGCCCTGCCGGAAAGGTATCGGATGAGCTCAACGTGCCCGAGGGCGTGACCGAGCTTGCGCCTCGTGCTTTCGCGGGAAATACCGGGCTGACCTCCGTCGTACTGCCCTCGACCCTGAAAACGCTCAGCGAAGGAGCCTTCGACGGCTGCACGGGACTTAAGACCCTGACTCTCAAAGCGACCGAGATCGGGTTCGCCGTCAATTCGCTGAACAGCGTCGTGCTGGAGACGCTGAACTTCGGCGGAGACGAGGCGGCGTGGACTGCCGCGACCTCCGACATTGCCGCCGGGAACGATACGCTCAAAAAGTTCCCCGCGCCGAGCTATATCAGATAAGCGCGTGATATAAAGACGCAAAGCGAATATGAAACAATCCCGCGGGGACCTTCTGTCAGGAAGGTCCCCGCGGGATTTGCCGTGCCTTTTTGATACTTAGTTCTTGATTATGCGATTGCTGAGCTCAATGACCCTGCCCGCGAACTTTTTCCGGCGCGAGGAAAGGATTGCCGTGTATATCGGGTAATTTACGACGGTCATCGCAAGCCCTACGACGCCGATGACGACGCCGGGGACGGTCGGGGCGGTCAAGCCGACGGTCGCGGCGATATCGGTCATCAAAAGGCTCATTCCGCACCCCAGAATAAGTGCGCCGACCGATCCGAACAGATAAGCGAAGACCTTTGCCGGGCGCTTGACGCGGGCGTTGAGTGCACGGAGCTCGTCAAGCTCGGTGTGCGTCTTTTCGGTGTATTCGGCGCGGATCTTGCGCGCGATAAATTCACGGTCGTTGTTGTTCATTGTTTTGTACCTCGTTTCATTATTTTGATTTTCCGCCGTTTCGACGTTCCGTTTGATTACGGACAAATTATACCGCCGCGATGTTTGCGTTATTTTTTGAAAAGGTTTGTGTTTTGTTAAAATCAATTTTTTGCGGGCATCGCGGGCGAGCGTAGAATTTTACAGTAATTTTACAGGTTATACCGCTAACCGAGAACAATTAGCTATATAATATAAGTTAACCCTGTGCACAGCGCACCGAAATCAAGAAACGAACGAAAGGTGAGCCCCCGTCAATGCTGACGGAGGCACGGTATTTTATATGAACGGACAAAAAACCGCCGCCCGCGTACGCAACGGCGAGACGGACAAGACCCTCGCGCGTCTCTACGGCGATGCCGCCGATGCCGCCCGCGAACGGCTTGCAAAGCTTGCCGAGGACTTTGACGCGCTCTACGGCGATGCGGCGGGCGAGGTATCGCTCTTTTCCGCGCCCGGGCGAAGCGAGCTTTCGGGCAACCACACCGATCACAATCACGGCAGGATAATAGCCGGGTCGATCGACCTTGACGTTATAGCGGCGGCAACGGCGACCGACGACGGCATAATACGCATCAAGAGCGAGGGGTACCCCGAGGATTGCGTTGACGTGAACGCCTGCTCCGAGCCCGATCGTGCAAAATTCGGGAGCTCGGCGGCGTTGATCGCCGGCGTATGTGAGGGATTTCGCCGTCGCGGATACCGCGTCGGCGGGCTTCGCGCCTGCACGACCTCAAGCGTGCTGAAGGGCTCGGGGCTCTCGTCCTCCGCCGCCTTTGAGGTGATGGTCGGGACCCTGCTCAACCATCTTTACAACGGCGGCAACGTGCCGGCGGTTACGGTTGCGCAGATCGCGCAGTTTGCCGAGAACGAATTCTTCGGCAAGCCCTGCGGCTTGATGGATCAGCTTGCTTGCGCCGTCGGGGGCGTTATCGAGGTCGATTTCCGCGATCCCGCTTTACCGATGATCGAAAAGCTTGACTTCAGCCCGGTGATGAACGCCTTCCGCCTTTGCATCACCGATACGCACGGCGACCACGCCGATCTTACGTCCGATTATGCCGCCATCCCCGCTGAGATGAAGGCGGTCGCGGCGTATTTCGGTAAGCAATACCTTCGTGAGCTCCGGTCCTCCGACGTTATCGCCGCCCTGCCCGAGCTCAGACGCGCCGTCGGAGACCGTGCCGTTCTTCGCGCCCTTCACTTCTTTGAGGAAAATCACCGCGTCAAGGAGCAGGCAGACGCCCTTCGCGACGGCGACGTGACAAGGTTCCTTGCCCTCGTTTCCGAATCGGGGCGCTCAAGCGCCGAATATCTGCAAAACGCCTACGCCGACTCGCAAAGCTCGCGCAGTATACCGCTTGCCCTCTTTTTGTCGGAAAAGCTCCTGCGCGGCAGTGACGGAGTTTGCCGTCTGCACGGAGGGGGCTTTGCGGGCACGGTACAGGCGTACGTGCCGAAGAAGATCTGTGCCGACTATGCCGCCGCTATGAATGCGGCGTTCGGCGCGGGAAGCTGCCACGTTCTGTCGGTCAGACCCGACGGCGCCGTGAGGATCTGCTGATATGAGCAAAAAAAAGAGCTCTAAGCTCCTGTACGTTATTTCGCTTATCGTCAACTTCGTGCTGATGTTTCTGCTTTACGCGCTCGGGGTGAACCTTAATGCGACGGTGACCTTCATTATCTACGGAGTCATTACCGCCGCCTTCGTATTCGGATATCTGATCTACAACCGCGGGCTTTCACGTATGAACGTCACCCCCGATATGTGTCCCCCCGATTGGACGGAGGACAGAAAGCTTGAATTTATCGCCGACGGCAAACGCCGCCTTGAAAAATCAAAGTGGATGCTGACGGTGATCATCCCGCTTATCGCCATATACGGCTACGAGGTCATCGACCTCCTCGTCATTCCGGCGGTCAAGCAGATGTTTTCATAAACCGAGACAGCCTGTTCCGGCCGACGCGCTGTCACAACGAAAGGAACTACCCCTGAACGATGAAAGATCTTAAAATAACGTCACTGTACTCAGGCTCGGGCGGGAACGCTACCCTTGTGCGCTCCGCCGGCGCAACGGTACTGATCGACGCGGGAAAGAGCCTTCGGACTCTCTCCTCGGCGCTGAAGAGCGCGGGCTGTGACGTTGGAAAGCTTGATGCAATATTCGTCACTCACGAGCATTCCGACCACACCGCCGCGCTTGCGGTGCTCAGCAAAAAGCACCCGATACCGATACATATGACCGAGCCGACGGTAGAGGGACTTGCCCGCAGCGGAGTCGTGCTCCGTTACGCGGTCAAGCATCCGCTCCTGTTTGAGGTCAAGGTCGGCGACCTCACCGTGCGCTCGTTCGAGCTCTCGCACGACAGCGACGCCTGCGTCGGCTACCGCATTGATACCGACGGCGGCGAGAGCTTCGGCAGTGCGACCGACACGGGCTACGTTACCGACGGTATGCTTGACAAGCTTTCGGGCTGTCGAACCGTAATAATTGAGAGCAACTACGATGAGGATATGCTTAAATTCGGTCCCTACCCCCACGAGCTGAAGCGTCGGATCAGCTCACGCTCGGGGCACCTCTCAAACACCGATTGTGCGGTCGTGGCAAGTCAGCTTGCGGTCCGCGGCACACGGCACTTTATGCTCGCGCATCTGAGCCGCGAGAACAATTCCCCGGAGCTTGCACTCTCTACGGTGAAAAAGGCTTTGGCGCAGTTCCCGGACGTGCGCGTCTCTGTCGCCGATCCCGAGCACTCCGTTTCACTGACGGACAGCGCGGACGAGCTCTGAACAGCTTTTGCGGAGATACGGTATGACTTCGATAAAGATCATAACGGTCGGCAGCATCAAGGAGAGCTTCTATCGCGAGGCGTGCGCCGAATATATAAAGCGCCTTACCCCGTTTTGTCGGGTGGAGGTCGTCGAGCTTAAGGAAAGTCCGCTTCCCGACAATCCGTCGCGCGCTCAGATAGACGCCGCTCTTCGTAATGAGGGCGAGCGGATCCTTGCGGCAGTGCCGCCGCGCGCCGTTACCGTGGCTCTCTGCGTGGAGGGCACGGAGTGCCCGTCGGAGGAGCTTGCCGCATTCCTTGACGCGGCGGCAAGCGAATCGGGATCGCTCTGCTTCATCATCGGGAGCTCCTACGGCTTGGCTCAGGAGGTCAAGCGAGCCTGCCGCAAGCGGCTTTCGTTCTCAAAAATGACCTTTCCCCACCAGCTTATGCGCGTTATACTGCTGGAACAGATCTACCGCGGGGAAATGATAAATGCACACAGGAGGTATCATAAATGAAGATAACAGTGAAATTTTTGTCGGTCATAGCCGCCGTGCTTGCCGCGGCGCTTCTCTTCGGCTGTACGCCCACGGGCACCGAAAACGGTGACGGCACCTCCGGCGAATCGGGAAATAATCCTCAGAACAAAAAAAGGATAGCCTTCACCTTCGACGACGGACCGCATACCCCCGCCGAGGACCTTGACGAAGGTATCTATCCCTACACGACCTACGTGCTTGATAAGCTTGAGGCACTCAATATGCGCGCAACCTTCTTTGTTGTCGGCAGTCGCGCGAATATGTCGCATAATCAAAAGGGTATCGCGCGGGGCGTCGCGCTCGGCTGTGAGTACGGCTCGCATACCTACGACCATACCTCGCTTGATTCGCTGGGGAGCGAGACGGCGATCAGGCAGAGCCTTACCGACACCGAGAACGCCATTATGAAGGCAGGAGCCCCCAAGCCGACGCTCTTCCGCCCGGTCGGGGGCGCGGCAACGAGCGATCAGCTTGCCTTCCTTGCCGCCAACGGCTACCATTCTATTTATTGGAGCATAGATACCCGCGATTGGGACGGTCACCCGAAGACCTCTCAGCGCGGATCGGAGGAGTACGAGGCGTTCGTTAACGAGCGCGTCGATCTGATCCTTGCGCAGGCGGAGGACGGCGCGATCATACTTATGCACGATATCTATATGTCGTCGGTCGATATCTTCACCCGCGCGGCGGACAAGCTTGTCGAGCAGGGGTATGAGCTCGTTACCGTTTCCGAGCTGCTTGAGCTCTCGGGCAAGGAGTGTAAGCCCTGCCTCTATATGTCAACGAAAATGACCATCGACCGCGCCGGTTGAGCCTTTCGGTGCGCCTCACCCTTAGCAAAGCGGTTTAAAATTCTTTGAAAGGGGTTCGGGGGAAACTTTCTTTTAAGAAAGTTTCCCCGCGTCCTCCGTTATTAACTTTACCTTTATGCAATCAATGCTGCCCGCGTGGGGAGTTGGTAATAACGACCAAGCGGGCGGACAAGCCCGCGACCTAACTGTTGAAGTGTGCTCCGCCCTTAACCCGCGGTAGGGGTCGGCGCCTCGACGACCCGTAATAATCAATTTCGGCAGAAAGCGCTTGCGTCGGCAAAATAATCGGCTATCGACCTGAGGAAATATCACTGCCATCGGTGTTCATCAAATTCACGCGGACAAGAGGCTCCCTCCGGGAGGGAGCTGGCGCCGAAGGCGACT
>CAYWVC010000052.1:0-8316 GCA_964461635.1 uncultured Lachnospiraceae bacterium | reverse complement strand
TCCAGCGGCTTCATCGTCGGGAAAAGCAAAACATCCCTGATCGACGGGCTGTCGGTCAAAAGCATCACCATACGGTCGATGCCGAAGCCGATGCCTCCCGTAGGCGGCATACCGAGCTCCAAAGCGTAAAGGAAATCCTCGTCGGTGGTGTTTGCCTCCTCGTCGCCCTGTGCAAGCAAAGCCTCCTGCGCCTTGAAGCGCTCGCGCTGATCAATCGGATCGTTAAGTTCGGAATAAGCGTTTGCCATTTCCCAGCCGTTCATAAAGAACTCGAATCGCTCTACGTAGTCGGGATTCTCGGGCTTTTTCTTCGTAAGCGGAGATATCTCTATTGGGTGATCCATAATAAAGGTCGGCTGGATCAGATGCTCCTCCACGTACGTTTCAAAGAACAGATTAAGTATATCGCCCTTCCCGTGGCGAGCCTCGTATTCGATACCGTGTGCTTTTGCCGCGGCGCGCGCCTCCTCAAGCGTTCCGATCTCATTGAAATCAACACCCGAATATTTCTTAACGGCGTCAAGCATAGTAATACGCTCGAACGGCTTGCCGAGGTCCATTTCTATTCCGTTGTAATGAATGACCGTCGTGCCGAGGACCTCCTGCGCTACGTAGCGGTAAAGCTTCTCGGTAAGGTCCATCATACCGTGATAATCGGTATAAGCCTGATAGAGCTCCATAAGTGTAAATTCGGGGTTATGACGCGTATCCAGCCCCTCGTTTCTGAACACTCTGCCTATCTCGTACACCCTCTCCATTCCGCCGACGATCAGTCGCTTAAGGTAAAGCTCAAGCGATATACGCAGCTTAACGTCAAGATCAAGTGCATTGAAATGCGTCTCAAACGGTCTGGCGGCGGCACCTCCGGCATTGGAGACGAGCATCGGGGTCTCGACCTCCATAAAGCCCTGCGAATCAAGATAGCGGCGCACGGCACTGATAATACGCGAACGGTTGATAAAGGTACGCTTCGTCTCCTCGTTCATAATAAGATCCACGTACCGCTGACGGTAGCGCAGGTCGGTATTCGTCAGACCGTGGAATTTCTCGGGAAGGATCTGAAGGCTCTTTGAAAGCAGTGTGACCGAATCGGCGTGAACGGATGTCTCACCCGTTTTGGTTCTGAACACCTTGCCCTTAATGCCCACTATATCGCCTATATCGAGCTTTTTGAAGAGCTTATATTCATCCTCTCCGATCGAATCGCGGGCAACGTAAGACTGTATACTGCCGCTTAGGTCCTGAACGTTGCAGAAGGATGCCTTGCCCATAATGCGCTTCGACATAAGTCTGCCGGCAACGGATACTTCTTTCCCCTCAAGGACATCAAAATTCTCTTTTATCTCGGCGGCGTGATGAGTCTGATCGTATTTGGTAACGGTATAGGGATCCTTGCCCTCCTCACAAAGCGCGGCAAGCTTATCGCGACGCACGCGCAAGAGCTCGGAAAGCTCTGCGGCGGTAGGCTCCGACGCGGCACGCGCACCGGCGCCGACGTTATTTTGTTCTGCCATCTTCAAATCGTCCTCCGTGTCAGATAGAATGGTGCTCGTGCTCGTTCTTCGTGCGCGATACCGCACGGACCTCAACGTCAAAGCTCCCACCGGGGGCATCGACCGTCACGGACGATCCGACCTTGGCACGGGCATCGACAAGCGCCTTACCTATCGGTGACTGATCCGATATCTTGTGTGCGGCGGGATCCGCCTCGTTTGATCCGACGATGCTGTACGTGACCTCCTCATCATCATCGGTAAAATACAGGGTCACTGTGGATCCGACACCGACAACGGAGGTATCTATCTTGGATTCGTCAACTATCTCGGCGTTGTTCTTGAGCTCCTCAAGCTCCTTGATTCTCGCTTCTATCTTTGCCTGTCTTGTTCTTGCCTCGTCATATTCAGAGTTTTCCGAAAGGTCACCGTAGGCGCGGGCTGCCGAAAGATCACGCTTGACCTCCTCACGCTCAACGTTTACGAGATGGTCGTATTCCCTTTCAAGTGCCTCGTAGCCTTCCTTGGTATAAAGAGTTTTCTTGGTTGACATACTGTTCTCCTGTATATATGAATTTTGTTTTTACTTGGTGAGATACGCGACCGCGGCAGCAAGCTGATTGTCCTGAGCCTGATATTCGTCGCGAAGAAGCTTATAAAGATTGATTTTGGCAGCCGCTTCCGACAGCTCCACAACGTAGCCCTCATCCGGAGAAATACCCACGCCGTCGTAGTTGTCGGACAGCGGAGGATAATAGAACGCCGTGGTCATTTTTATTGCCCCGGTGCCAAGCGAATATATCGACTGCATACAGCCCTTACCGTAGGTCTGTGTGCCGACGATCTTCGCAAGACCGTAATCCTTCATATTGCCGGTAAAGAGCTCGGCTGCACTTGCCGTCCCTCCGTTCACAAGCACTGCGGCGGGATAGTTGCGATACTTCCCGATATCCGCGCTCGTGACGTTGCAGGTCTCGTAGCCGTTCTTGTATCCCGAAACGACACCGCAATACTGTGTCTCCATATTGCCCGAGCGATCCTCGGTTCGGATCACCGTATCCCCTGCATTGAGGAAACGCGACAGGACCGCGGTGATGGACGCAAGATCCCCGCCCGGATTGGAGCGCACGTCGTACACGAACTTATTGCACCCGGAAGCTATAAGCGCCTCCATAGCCGCATCAAACTGCGTTGGGGTCGTAAGATCGAACTGAACTATCTTCACGATACCGATGCTTCTGTCCGCCACCGACGTGGTATAGAGCACGGACTCGGAGGTGAACTCCTCACGGAGGACCGAAAATTCGATTATCTCGTCCGAGCCCTCGCGCTTGACTCCAAACTCGCACAGGGTGCCCTTGACCCCTTGAAGCTTTTTGAGCGCGGGCTCGTATCCAAGCTCCTCGACCGATTCGGCTCCGTCGCCGATGCCTATCTGAACTATAAGGTCGCCTGCCTCAAGTCCGGCACGCTCGGCGGGAGTATCGGGCAGGACCGATATGATCTCGATAAGCTTATTTTCGCTGTTCTCGGTAACGGTGATGCCGATCCCCTGCGTATCTCCCTCGTTCTCGCGTACGAGCTCGGCATATTCTTCCTCATTGTAGTATCTGGCATATTTATCGCCGGTTTTTGCAATATACGCACTGACCGTAGCGTACGCAAGGTCCTCGTCACTTATATCAACATCGTAATACGAGAAGCGCTCAAGCATAGCCTTCACGATCTCGTCGACCGTCGGGTCGCCCGTTTCGGTATTATCGGGCAGATCGGACAAATTGGGCAGGAAGGTACACGAAGCGAGTCCGAACGACAGTACGAGCAGGCACGCCATCAATGCGATCAATCTTCTTTTCATAACGGATCTTCTTTCAAATTTTATTCTACGCGAACACCGCACAATTCACCGACTCAGGACGGAATTGTGCGGTATTACATTAAAACTTTGCGGGCTTGGAATCAAGATACTTGCGAACCATAAGCGCGACCTTAAATGTGATCGCGTGCTCGAATTCGCGAAGATCGAGCCCGGTAAGCTTACGTATCTTATCAAGACGGTAAACGAGAGTATTACGGTGTACGAAGAGCTTTCTTGACGTCTCCGAAACGTTCAGGTTGTTTTCAAAGAAGCAATTAATGGTCATAAGAGTCTCGCGGTCAAGCGAATCAAGCGAGCCCTTCTTGAACACCTCCTGAAGGAACATCTCGCAAAGGGTCGTCGGGAGCTGATAAATCAATCTGCCTATACCGAGGTTTTCATAGCTGATAATATTCTTCTCGGTCTCAAAGACCTTTCCGACGTCAAGGGCGACCTGCGCCTCCTTATAGGCACGGGCAAGATCCTTAATATTGTCGACCACGGTGGAGATTCCTATGCTCGCCTTGGTATAGAATTCGGAGGAAAGCGTATCCACGATATTCGTCGCCGTCTTCTCGATCTCCTTCTGCTCGGTGCCGGGCTTGAGATCCTTCACAAGCACGATATCGCGCTCACCGACGCTGATAACGTAATCCTTTGATTTATCGGGGAACATATTCTGCAGCATCTCAAACGGCATCATATCGGTCTTGCCGCTGAACTTTATGAGGAATACTATCCGGCTCTCCTCGGTATTGAAATGAAGCTCCTTGCTCTTGATATAGATATCGCTCGGCAGGATATTGTCAAGTATTATGTTCTTGATGAACGATCCCTTATCGTATTTTTCGTCGTAAAGATTTTTAATGTTGGAAAGAGAGATGGCGAGAAGCTTGGAGGTCTTCTCCGCATTCTTATCCTCTCCCTCGACGAAGACGACGTACTCCGACTTGCCCGAAGAGCTTATCGCACGGTAGGTATATCCGCCCGAAACGGCAAGATCGTTTGAATAAGCAAGCTCGTCGTGGACGTTCTGGCGTATCTCGCCGATCTTTACAAGCTCCGAGCAAGCTATGATCACACCGTTTTCGTCTACCACGCCGATAACGCGATCGACCGCGTCCTTCATCTGATGAATAACGCTTTGAAACAACCTGTTTGACATTGTCCTTGACCTCTTTTTTCTCGTTTTGTGTATTCTACACTATATTGTACTACAGCTTTTGTGATTTTTCAATAGGGTATTTTATATTTTTTCTAAAATCAAGAAGAAACAATTGTAAAAATTCACGCATTTGACGAATCGCCGCCAAGCTCCAGCTCATACGCCAATGCGCCGAGAACGAACGGAGCAACCGTTTCGGTCCTAAGTATCCTCGGCCCCAAGCCCACCGCGATCATTCCGCGTGCCGCCGCGCGCTCGGCTTCGGTGTCGGAGAATCCGCCCTCGGGCCCCACGACCACCGACACCGTGATATCCTTGCGCTTGCCTATACGTTCAAGTGTGTCGCGCAACGCTACCCCGAGCGGGACAGTCCCCTTCCCCTCGTAGCAAAAAAGCGGTATATCCGCGCAAGACGCGACGGAAAGCATACCGTCGAAGCTCACGGTCGGTGCGACAGTCGGTACGATCCCCCTGCCGCTCTGCTTCGCCGCCTCCAAAGCTATGCGCTCGCGGCGCGGCTGCTTCTTTCTCTCGGCGGCGGCATCTGTCCGCACGATACAGCGCTCGGATTGGAAGAGCCGTATCTCCGACGCACCGCACTCCACCGACTTCATAATAACCGAATCGAGCTTTTCGCCCTTCGGCAACGCCTGCCATATGCACGCGAAAAACGGAGGCTCCGCAGCCGTCCGTCTCATACTTATTATCTCCGCCGTTACCGTATCCGAAAAACCGGTCAAAACACATTCGTATTCGTTGCTTGCGCGGTCGCAGACGGTTATCCGCTCCCCCGCCGCCATTCGCAACGCCCGCGAAATATGCACGGCGTCCTCGCCCACGATCGTCACGCGATCCCCGCAGATCTGACCGTCACCGACAAAAAATCTCGGCATCACAGCCTCCGTTGGCATTTTTTGGTGATATTGCACTTAAACCTTTTGAATTATACTATCTTTTTTGCCATTTGTCAAATGCTTTTTTGGATATTTTTCCGAAATCTTCGTCAAAATCGCAAAAAGGGCTCGTGCCCATCCGAAAAAGCCGTTATCTCGGCGCAATCGAACAGCACGAGCCCGTTTCATTTGTTTTTAGGATCTTGCGGCTTTCAACGCTTCGTCGATCTTTGAAAGATCGGGAGCTCCCGCCATAGCCGAATCGGGACGTCCTCCCCCTTTGCCTCCGGCTACCGCGGCAACGGCACTGACGATCTTGCCCGCGTGCGCACCGTTTTTAACCGCAACGGCACCCGCGACACACACGAAATTAAGCTTTCCGTCAAGCGTCACGGCAAGCACGGCGACGGTATCCGGGTATTTGGCTTTTATATCGTCCGCCAAAGCGCGGGCTGCCGCAACACTCATACCGTCAAGCTTTCCGGTAACGAGCTTATAATTTCCGAGATCGACCGAGCTCTGCATTATAGCATCCAATTTGGATGCTGCAAGCTTGGCATTAAGCTGCTCTATCTCGTGTTTAAGATCCTTTATCTCGGTCATAACCGCAGACGCACGGCGCGGCAGCTCGGCAATATTTTGCGCCTTCAGCTCCTTTGCGGTCTCGGCAAGCAGCTTATCCTTGTCGGCAAGCTCCTTAAGAACGCCGTTTCCGGTCACCGCCTCAATACGGCGAACTCCCGCGGCAACCGAGGTCTCGGACACTATCTTAAAGAGCCCGATCTCGCCGGTATTTCTGCAATGCGTTCCGCCGCAAAGCTCGGTCGAAAAATCTCCCATCTTGACCATACGGACGGTCTTTCCGTACTTTTCGCCGAACAGCGCCATAGCGCCCTCTCGCTTGGCAGTCTCAATATCGGTCTCTACCGTTACGATCGCGTTTGCCGCGAGGACGTTAAGATTCACAAGTGCCTCGACAGCCGTAAGCTCCTTTGCCGACAGTGCCGAAAAATGGGTAAAGTCAAATCGGCAGACGGTATTGCTGACGTACGAGCCCGCCTGCTCGACGTGTGAGCCGAGGACCAAGCGGAGTGCCGCCTGAAGCAGATGGCAGGCAGAGTGATTGCGAGCGGTCGCCCTGCGGCGCATATCGTCGATATCCGCCATCACGGTCTCACCGACACTGAAGCTGCCGTTTGCCACCGTACAAAAATGCACGAACACACCGTCGTTCTTATGCGTGTCGTATACGTTAAGAAGCTTACCGTTGGCGTAGATAGTACCCGCATCGCCTATCTGTCCGCCGCCCTCGCCGTAAAACGGAGTGCGGTCCAAAACAATGGTGCAATCACCCTCGTTTACCGTATCGACCGCACCGTCGTCGGTAATAATGGCAAGGATCCTTGCCTCGGTACGGTAATCCGTATATCCGGTAAATTCGGTCTTCGGGAGGTCGGAAAGAAGGCTCTTTGACGATTCGCTCCATCCGCTTATATTCGCTCGGGCTTCGCGCGCACGCGTTTTCTGCTGGGTCATAAGACGCTTAAAGGTCTCCTCGTCTATCGCAAGGTGACGCTCCATAGCTATCTCACGCGTCAGCTCTATCGGGAAACCGAAGGTATCGTAAAGCTTGAAAACATCCGATCCGGATATTGTATCCGCCCCCTGCTCTATCGCCCCGCGCATAATGTCGGAAAGAATGACAAGACCGGCATCAATCGTGGCGTCAAAGCGCTTTTCCTCGATTGAAAGAACGTTCTTTATATAGTCTGCCTTGACCCCAAGCTCGGGATAAGCCCCGACGCTCTCGCTTATCGCGACCTCGCACAGCTCGGTAAGGAAAGCACGGTTGATACCAAGCTTCTTACCGTGCAGACAGGCGCGGCGGATGATGCGGCGCAATACGTACCCGCGCCCCTCGTTTGACGGGACAACGCCGTCGGCTATCATAAACATAGAGCTCTTGATATGATCGGTCACGACGCGGATGGAGATGTCACGCTCCTTATCCTCGCCGTAGGTCTTGCCGGAGATCTCGCACACCTTATCAAGAATCTTGCGCACCGTATCGACCTCAAACATATTATCCACGCCCTGCATAACGCAGGCAAGGCGCTCAAGACCCATACCGGTATCAATGTTCTTCTGTACGAGCTCGGTATAGTTACCCTTGCCGTCATTGTTGAACTGCGAGAAAACGTTGTTCCATATCTCCATATACCTGTCGCAATCGCAGCCGGGCTTGCAGTCCGGTTTGCCACAGCCGTATTTTTCACCGCGGTCAAAGTATATCTCCGAGCAAGGACCGCAGGGGCCCGAGCCGTGCTCCCAGAAGCTGTCCGCCTTGCCGAGTCTGACGATATGCTCCTCCGGCACTCCTATCTTGTCGCGCCAGATAGAGTACGCCTCATCGTCGTTTTCGTAAACGGAAGGCCACAAAAGGTCGGACGGGATCTCCATTACCTCGGTCAGGAACTCCCAAGCCCATTCGATAGCCTGCTCCTTAAAATAATCCCCGAAGCTGAAGTTTCCGAGCATCTCAAAGAAGGTGCCATGTCGCGCGGTATGACCGACACGCTCAAGATCGGGCGTTCTTATGCACTTCTGACAAGTAGTGACGCGACGGCGCGGGGGCTCCTCCTCCCCCGTGAAGAACTTCTTCATCGGTGCCATACCCGAATTGATCAACAGCAGAGACTTATCGTTCTGCGGAATCAGCGGGTACGACGGTAATCTCAAGTGTCCCTTCGACTCAAAAAAGGACAGATATTTCTCCCTTATATCGTTCAGTGACGTCCATTCCATATCTTTTACATCCTTACCTTTCGGCGACATTAATATATCAGTTTATTATATCATCTCCGTTGACGGATGTCAACCCCCAACGCCGCCAACCTTTTGCAAAAA
>CAYWVC010000051.1:0-8917 GCA_964461635.1 uncultured Lachnospiraceae bacterium | reverse complement strand
TGAAACATTATTACAAATACAAGGATTTTTACCTCTTGCTTTACCGCCACGGACTGTCGGATATGATATATGAGACGATCCGCTCGGCATTAAAAATGGAAGAAGCGCCATCCAACATTGAACGGTATGGAAAATCCATGTTTGCAGGTATGCTGTTCGGCTGGATCGACGAATGGATGCGACAGGGTATGCCGGAAAAACCGGAGGAAATTATGTTGTTAACGGCACAGCTTGGGAAATAGATTGGTAGCCGTAAGGCTTGATGCGCAGGAAACTGCCGGGCGCGGTTTGTTTAAATCAGTATATGCGCTTACGCTTCGGGACGAATGCCGTGATAACGATCGCGACGTTGCCCGCGAGGGAGAACGCACACGATCGGAGCGGTTTGAGCCTGCGCTTTGTAAGCGATCTTGCAGATCTTCCGGCAGTAAATCCGATTCGGGAGGAGATGATGCCTCCAAAACAAAAAGCCCACGCTATTGCGTGAGCTTTTTGTTTTGGAGGCGCCACCCGGAATCGGACCGGGGAATAAAGGTTTTGCAGACCTCTGCCTTACCGCTTGGCTATGGCGCCGTACGAGACTTGATAATTATATCAAACGTTTCGGCGTTTGTCAAGGGCTTTTTTGCTTTTTTGCCTTAAAGGTGTGTAATTATTTTTCCTTCCTTACCGAAGGTCTCATTGCGGCATCCCGTTCAAAAAGAGCCGAGAAGCACGAGGAAGATCACCGCGGCGATCGCAACGGTCGCGTCAACGATAAGCGCGACGAGCGACACGGTCTTAAGCCACCGGACGTCGGTGCGAAGGTTAAGCGCGGCAAACACCGAGCCGCAAACTGCGGCTACACCCGCCGCGACCGCTCCCAATATGCCGAGGATCGCGCAGATCACCCCTCCGATCGCCTCACCGAGGTCGGAATTCCCCGCCCTCGCGCTCAGGTAGGCGGTCACGAACACCGCTGTCACGGCGGCAAAAGCAACGACTACCGCCAAAAATATCACGGTAAAAACAAAGAATACTTTTTCTCGCTTTTTCACAGTCATCCCTCCCGTATCTGCACGTCCATTATAGCACACGGTCCGCAAGCTGTCAATCTACGGTCGAGGCTCGCTTCCCTTCACCGCGCTTCGATACGGCTATTGCATTTTTAAGGATAAGGTGGTATAATATATCAACGGATACACAAGAATGATTTATCCTATGCACGAAAGGAGCTCACTATGTCCGCCAAAGCAAAGGAAACCGGACGTAACGGATCCGGTCTTTCAAAGAAAAAGAAAACAGTACTTATCTCGGTTATCTCCGCTCTCGCAGTTATAGTCGTCCTGATGCTCGTACTGCTGATAGGCGCTTATACGATGTTCAAGCCTCAGCTGGACGCTATCGGCACGATAGAAAAGCTGGACGACGGGATATATTCGATGACCTACGCGGGGGACTACGGATTTGATGAATTCCTTGCCCGCGGAGGAGCTGCTTCGGACGAAGAAGTCGCCGCATATCTCACCGAATTTCTGTCTCACGGCTTTTACAAGGTCAGCACGACCGAGCAATCCCCCGGATGCAGTACCGTTCAGGCGGATCGCGAGGACGGCGGATACCTCTTCGGCAGGAACTTTGATTGGGACAACGGCACGATAATGATAGTGCGCACCGTTCCCGACGGCGGTTATGCCTCGGTCTCCACCTGCAACCTCGATTTCCTCGGATTCGGGGATGATTTCCTACCCGACGGGGGCTTTATGAACGAGCTTTTGTCGTTGGCGGCGGTATACGTTCCGCTCGACGGCATAAACGAGAAGGGACTCTGCATCGCAGACCTCACGATAGACATAGATGAGGGCATCAGTCAGGACAACGGCAAGCCCGATCTCACCACCACCACGGCGATAAGGCTTATGCTTGACCGCGCCGCGACGGTAGACGAGGCAATCGCGCTCCTCGGTCAATACGATATGCACGGCTCGATCGGTTCTATGCACCACATAGCCATCTCCGACAGCACCGGCAAGAGTGTGGTCGTTGAATATATCAACAATGAGCTTACGGTCACCGAAACGAAGGTCGTCACCAACTTTTTCATTGCCGAGGGCGACCACCGCGGGATCGGCAGTGAGCAGTCAAAGCTCCGCTATAATATACTTGAGGAATGGATATACGAAAACGGGCTCGCCAACGCGTCGGGGATGCGTGACGCGCTCAAGAGTGTCAGCAAGACCGCGATCGGCGACGAATACGAGATGACGGTCTGGAGCATCGTATTCGATCAGGAGGAATGCACCGCGACCTACTACTTCCGCGAAAACTACGACAGCTCGCTCGTCTTCAAGGTGAAGGATGATTAAGCCGTCACGAGCGAGGGGCTTCGCCGTCCCCTTTACCTGTCTGCTGATTGCCGCACTGATGACCCTTGTCGGCTGTTCAAGCTGCTCCGAAAGCGACACCGAGAGCACCACCAAGCCGCCCGATTGCAACCTCACGCTCTGGATCAACGAAACGGTCTCGGACGGTCAATTTAACGACTTTGTCTCCCTTCCCGTCGGGGAGAACGAATGGTCCTTGATCGAGCGGCGCTACGACCTCATCCCCGACGGGCTTGACAGCGTCCCCGACGGCAAGGAATTCACGGCGTATACCGTCACGGAGGATGAAAATAAAGAAGACGGCGAGAAGCGCGTCACCGCCATACTCGTCCGCGACTCCTCGGTAAGTCTGTTCGGACTGACCGTCAACTCGTCAGCCGAGGACTTCGTTAAGACCTTCTCCGAGCACGGGTACGACGTCCCGGATCCGGAGGACGTCGACGTCACCCCCTCGGGCAATTTCAAAGTAAGCGCGACCTACCCCGACGGGAGCTTCTCGGTCACGCTGTCCAACTTCTACGGCTCACGCGAGCTGTTGATATCCTCCGAGACCGCGGATTGAACGTGTCATTGACGCAAAGCAAACCGACTCCTCATCCACCGCTGACGCGGTCCCCCTTCTCCCGCAGGAGAAGGCTGTTTGAATTTTAAACCGCCGGAAATGCGGCGGCTTGCAGTGTATAAAACCGCCGTCCGCCCCCGAAAAGGGTGCGGACGGCAACTTTTATTTTTTATAACTGAGCGCTCTTATCGAATTGAGTACCGCCAGCACCATCACGCCGACGTCGGCAAAGATCGCCGCCCACATACCGAAGCCCGCAACGCCGAAGGCGGTCAGAACAAGACAGGCAAGCTTTACGGCAAGCGAGAAAACGATATTCTGCCGCACGATGCCGATGCATTTTCGGGAGATCCCGATCGCCCGTGCAAGCTGCCGCGGGTCGTCGTCCATAAGGACGATATCCGCTGCCTCTATCGCCGCGTCGCTCCCCATAGCCCCCATCGCAATCCCGATATCGGCTCGGGTCAGCACCGGGGCGTCGTTTATTCCGTCGCCGACGAAGACGAGCTTTTCGCCCCTTCTCTGCTCTGACAGCAGAGCTTCTACCTCCCTGACCTTGCCGTCGGGCAAAAGCTCACTGCGGAATTCGTCGATTCCGAGCTCGGAGGCGACCGCCCCGGCAACGGTGCGCGTATCTCCCGTAAGCATCACGGTCCGCCTGACCCCGACCCGGCGCAAAGCCTCCATCGCCTCACGCGAGGTGGGCTTCACGACGTCGGAGATAACGATATACCCCGCATAAGCGCCATCCACGGCAACGTGTATCACGCTCCCGACCTCATCGCGGCAATCGGCGGGCTCGACCCCGACAAGCGCCATAAGCTTTACGTTGCCTATCGCGATCCGACGGCCGTCTACCTCGGCGCGGATGCCGTGACCGCCGATCTCCTCAACCCCCGATACTCTGCCGAGGTCGACTGCGGCACCGTAGGATTCGCGAATACTCCTTGCCACCGGATGCGACGATGCGGCTTCGGCGTGCGCCGCAAGCTCCAACAGCTCGGTATCCGACAAGCCCGACGCGCGGATCGCCGTCACGCGGAAGGCCCCCTCCGTAAGCGTTCCCGTCTTGTCAAACACCGCACAGGTCGTGTGAGCAAGCTCCTCCAGATAGTTAGACCCCTTTATCAGTATACCGCGGCGGCTTGCCCCGCCGATGCCGGCGAAAAAGCTCAGCGGTATGCTTATCACAAGGGCGCAAGGACAGCTGACGACAAGGAAGGAGAGCGCACGGTAGAGCCACACCGCAAGCTCGGCATCAAGCCCAAGCAACGCCCGCACACCCGGCACGGCAAGTGCCAACAGCAACGCCGTTCCGCACACCGCGGGAGTGTAGATGCGCGCAAAGCGCGAGATAAACGCCTCCGACCGCGACTTCCGCGAGCTTGCGTTCTCGACCATATCCAATATCCGGGAAACGGTAGAGTCCCCGAATTCCTTATCCGTCCGCACCTTTATTACACCGCTGAGGTTTATACAACCGCTGATAGCCCGATCGCCGGGCTTAACGTCGCGCGGCAGGCTCTCCCCCGTAAGAGCGGAGGTGTTGAGGGTCGATTCCCCCGATTCCACAGTGCCGTCGATCGGTATCCGCTCCCCCGGCAGGACAACGATAAGACTGCCGACCTCAACCTCCGACGGTTCAACACGAACGAGCTCGCCGTCACGCTCGATATTGGCATAATCGGGGCGAACGTCCATCAGGGCACCGATGCTCCTTCGGCTTTTGCCGACGGCACAGCTCTGAAACAGCTCTCCGATCTGATAAAAGAGCATAACGGCAATACCCTCGTCGTAATCTCCGTTCCCCTGCCATATCGCCAGACCGAATGCGCCGAGCGTCGCGACCGTCATCAGAAAATTCTCGTCCAGAGCGCGCCCGTGCGCGATCCCCCAACCGGCTTTCTTGAGGATATCGAAGCCGATCACGAGGTAGACCGCAAGGTACGCGACAAGCCTCACCCACCCCGTAACGGGGACGAGGTGCAGAATAACGAGCGACAGCGCCGCCGCGATGATACGCGCGAGCGTGCGCTTTTGTTTTTTGTTCATAGCGCTCAGAGCTCGATCGAAAAGTCGGGCTCAACGCGGCGGCACGCCTTCACGAGCTGCTTCATTACCCTTCCCTCGTCGGTGCCGTCCTCAAGCTCAACCGTCATCCGCTGAGTCATAAAGCTCACGGTAACGGCGCGAACGCCCTCCACCTTAGCGGCAGCGCTCTCCATAAGATTGGCGCAATTCGCGCAATCGACCTCGATATTATACGTTTTTTTCATCTCCGTGCGCCGGGCGGTCTGACCGCCCAAGCTTTCCTCCGTTCTTTTTTCAATTAAAGGCTTGTTTAATCGTTCTGTTCGTAGTATAATAAACGCAGACGGCAAAGTCAAGCGTCGCCGTCCCCGTATTTCCAAAACGGCGAGTGATATTTCCGAAACGGCGAAAGGAGCTTTCTCAATATGAAGGACGTTATACTGCCGCACGACCACGGCAAACAAAAAAACATGGCGGAGATTCAGAAGGGGCTCGACCGTGACGCACCATTTGATGCCGCGACGGAGGTGTTCCGCGTTCTCGGCGATCCGAACCGCGTGCGCCTCTTCTGGCTGCTCTGTCACAGCGAGCAATGCGTGATAAACCTCGCGGCACTTATGGATACCTCCAGCCCCGCGGTGTCCCATCACCTTCGTGCGCTTGCCGGGCGCGGGCTCGTAACAAGCCACCGTCGGGGCAAGGAGGTCTACTACCGTGCGGCGGACAGCGAGCTGACCTTTCTGCTCCACAAAACGGTGGAACAGGTTATGGAGGCGGCTTGCCCGTCCGACGCGGTCGATTACCTCGCCCCTCAGGAGGAGATAATACACTCCGTGCACGAATACCTTATTGCACACGTCGCGGAGCGCGTAACGATCGAAGAGCTTGCCCGCGAATTTCTGATGAACACGACCACCCTGAAGCGCGCCTTCAAGGATACCTACGGCATAAGCATCGCGCAGTATATGAAAAAGTATCGGGTCGAGCAGGCACAAAAGCTCCTGCTCGGCACACACGACGACGTATCCGCGATCGCACGAGCCGTCGGGTACGGGAGCCCGAGCCGCTTTGCCTCCGCCTTCAAGGAGGTCTGCGGCGTGCTCCCCACCGAGTACCGTCGGCTTCACGCCCTTTGATCCCGTTCATCGAAAATAAATCAATAATTGCAATGCAGATCATATAATGATATATTTTCCTTAAGGTAATACCGCACAATTCTTTTCGTTCAATTGCGCAGTCAGAAAATTCGTCAGATGAAACAAATTTTCGCGCGCGTAGTTCATCCTACGCGAAGGAAATTTGTAAAATATGACGGATTTTATGCAAGCAAGTGAGCGAAAAAGGCGATAGCCGTGAATTGTGCGGTGTTTCCTTAAATAAACCGCAACAGCGCAACTGCGCGGCGGGAGAAAAAAGGAGAAATCATATGATCAGCAAAACCCAACGTGAAACAGTCTGGCAACTCAGCGACGGAAACTGGAAAGCCCAATACCTCAAGGGCTACGACAGCAACGGCAAGGCGGAATACGCAATTATTGCCGGGAGGTCGTACGAGGAGGTAAAGTCGGCATCGCTGAGCCTTTCCGCTCCGGAGATACCCCTCTACTTCGGCAAGATCAAAACCTACAACGACTGTCTTGACAGCTGGCTTGAATACGTCAAGCCTCGGGTCAAGGAATCGTCCTACGTCCGCTATTACAATATAGCGAAAAACCACTTTCGTCCCGCGCTCGGAGAGTTGGAGGTGAACGATATACGCACCCCGGACGTCGAACGCTTCGTATCGCACCTTTTAAAAAGCGGGCAAAAGAACGGCGGCGGACTTTCATCCTCAAACGCGGCAAACATCCTGGTGGTTCTCAGGGATACATTCCGCTTTGCGGAGATGCAAGGTCTTCGCGTTCAATGCCGATTCGATCGCCTGCAGCTGCGGCGAAACAGTGAAGAAGTAAAGGTCCTCTCACGACACGACGAGGACCTTTTAGTCTTTCATCTGACGGCAGACCCGACAAAATACAAAACCGGCGTTATGCTCGCGCTCTGCACCGGGATCCGCATCGGAGAGCTCTGTGCGCTTCAGTGGAAGAACATTTCCCTTGACGACAAGCTTATGCGCATCTGCGCCACGCTTCAAAGGGTTCAGATTCCCGGCAGTACCGATTCACCCAAAACGCACGTGGTACTGTCCGAGCCGAAAAGCGACGCGGCGCGTCGGATCATCCCCCTCCCCGACTTTCTCGTTCCAATGATGGGGAAGCATAAGGCTCCCCCGGACGCTTTCTTCCTCTCGGGGGAAGCCGATCGCCGCATAGAACCGCGCGTCATGCAAATAAAATTCAAGGAATATCTTACCGCCGCCGGCGTCAAGGACGTGAACTTTCACGTTCTGCGTCACACGTTTGCCACGCGGTGCGTGGAAGCGGGCTTTGATATCAAGAGCCTCAGCGAGCTGCTCGGCCACTCCAACGTGCAGATGACGCTGAACAAATACGTTCACTCCACCCTGGAGCAAAAGCGCATCAATATGGACAAACTGTACGCAGACCGCTACTGAACGGTTGATGCACCCTGCCGATTTCACCGTCGGCACCTTGCAAAAAGCGAGCGCATATGATATAATGATAACCGTAGAAAAAACCACAGGGAAAAGAGGAAAAATGACTCAAAATTACAGCAAGACCAAATTCGCCTGCTTCGTCGGCTACATCGTGCAGGCAATAGTAAACAATTTCGCCCCGCTTCTGTTCGTTACGTTTCAGAACGAGTACGGCATATCGCTTGAGAAAATAACCCTTCTGATAACGGTAAACTTTGCGGTTCAGCTCTGCATAGACCTTCTCTCCAGCGTACTGATAGACCGCATCGGCTACCGCAGATCGGTGATGATCGCACACGCCTTTGCCACCGTCGGAATGCTGATGCTCCCGATACTGCCCGAGCTGTTGCCCGATGCCTTCGTCGGCATACTCATATCGGTCGTGATCTACGCCGTGGGGGGCGGAATGCTGGAGGTCATCATCAGCCCGATGATAGAAGCTTGCCCGTCGGACAACAAGAGCCGGACGATGAGCCTGCTTCACTCCTTCTACTGTTGGGGGCACGTCGGCGTCGTACTGATATCCACCGCCTTCTTTGCCCTCTTCGGCATATCGAATTGGAGGATACTTGCCTTTATATGGGCGGCGATCCCGGCGGCGAATATGATACTCTTCGCCCGAGCGCCGATCTGCACGCTTGAGGAGGACGGCAACAAGGGTCTGGGCATACGCAAGCTGCTCTCAAACGGGCTGTTTTGGGTCTTTTTCCTTATGATGGTCTGCTCGGGTGCCGCGGAGCTCTCGGTCAGCCAATGGGCATCAAGCCTTGCCGAGCGCGGGCTCGGTGTCAGCAAAGCCGTCGGTGACCTTGCCGGTACGATGGCATTTGCACTGCTGATGGGGATCGCAAGGATCGTCGGCGGTCGGCTGTCCTCTCGCTTTGACGTACGCAAGCTGATGATGCTCAGCAGTCTGCTCTGCATAGCCTCCTATCTTTGTATAATCCTTTCGGGGGATCCCCTGATCGCGCTCGTCGGATGTGCGATGAGCGGCTTCGCGGTCGGAATACTCTGGCCCGGAACGTACAGTATGGCGGCAGAGAGTCTTCGCGGCGGCGGAACGGCGATGTTCGCCCTGCTCGCCCTCGGCGGTGATATCGGTTGTACCGGGGGGCCGACGCTTACGGGGCTCGTCTCGGGGGCGCACGGCGACGATCTGCGCGTCGGCTTGACCGCGGCGATAGTCTTCCCGATACTTATGATCGTCGGGCTGATCCTCATCAAGCTCGTCGGAAGCAAGAAAGAGAATAAAGAATAAGACAATCCCGCCCGTCACCTTACGGTGACGGGCGGGAGAAGTTTTATCCGTCAGTATATCTCCTTGTTCGGAACGTGCGTGTAAGTGAACGGAACGTCCGCGCAAAG
>CAYWVC010000050.1:0-9382 GCA_964461635.1 uncultured Lachnospiraceae bacterium | reverse complement strand
ACTTGAACCCATGACCTATCGGGTATGAACCGATTGCTCTAGCCAACTGAGCTATTCCGCCATATCAATTGCCTAAGGATTATATCACACTTCCGTCGAGTTGTCAACACCTTTTTTCGCGTTTTCAAGTATTTTTTCCGTTTGGCGGGATTTTTGCGGCTTTACCCTTGAAATCCCGCCCGTCATATTATATAATTATATTGATTATTGTATTCACGGAGGTGCGGAAGCTTGAAATTTTCTTTTCGTGGGGGAACTCACCTTGACGAGCACAAGAACACCGCGGCGTGTCCCATTGAGGTGATGACCTCTCCCGCTCGGGTATCCGTACCGCTGATCCAGCACATAGGTCAGCCCTGCGAGCCGCTCGTTGCGGTCGGGGATCGCGTTCTTCGCGGGCAAAAGCTCGGCGACGTTGCCTCGGGTCTCGGCTGTCCGGTGCACTCAAGCGTTTCGGGCAAGGTCGTGGCGATTGATTCGCGAAACAACGCGCTCGGGGTGCCGATCCGCAACGTGATAATCGAGAACGACGGGCTGGACGAGCCCGATCCCGCTATGCTCGGCGAGCCGACCGACTATACCTCCCTTACGCCGGAGGAGACGGTCGGTCTGATCCGCGACGCGGGGGTATCGGGTATGGGAGGCGCGACCTTTCCGACCTACGCCAAGCTCAGCTCCGCCATCGGCAAGGTCGATCGGCTGATCATAAACTGCGCCGAGTGCGAGCCCTACATAACCGCCGACCACCGGATGATGCTTGAGCACCCCGACAAGGTGATCGGGGGGATCCGCATACTGATGCGTACACTCAATCTGGCGCACGGGGATATAGCGATAGAGGACAACAAGCCCGATGCGATCGCCCGTCTTCGCGAGAGCCTCGGCTCGTCGGACGGCATCCGCATTTTCGTCTGCCGGACGAAGTATCCGCAGGGCGACGAGCGTCAGCTTATCTACGCTCTTACGGGGAAGGAGCTCCCGAGCGGCAAATATCCCGCCGATATCGGTTGCGTTCTCTTCAACTGTTCGACCTGTGCCGCCGTATACGATGCGGTCGTCCTTCATAAGCCTTTGATCGAGCGTGTGGTGACGGTCGACGGCGATTGCGTGAAGCAACCGAAAAATCTGCTGGTGAGGATCGGCACTCCGTTTTCGGCGGTGATCGCACAATGCGGAGGGCTTACCCGCTTGCCGAGGAAGCTCGTTTGCGGCGGACCGATGATGGGGGCGGCGCAGTGGGACGTTGAGTCCCCGGTGACGAAGGGGACCTCGGCACTCCTCGTTTTTTCAGCCGACGTTGACGCCGCGCCGTACGATCTGCCGCCCATCTGCATTCGGTGCGGGAGCTGCGTGCGGCACTGCCCGATGCACCTGATGCCCAACTACCTCGTGCAGTATGCGATAGCCGGCGATTACGACGCCTGCGAACGTTTCGGGGTGATGAGCTGTGTGGAATGCGGTACCTGCTCGGAGGGCTGTCCCGGCAAGATGATGATAGTGCAATACATCCGCGTGGCAAAGGGTGCGTTGCGCGCGAGAAAGTGAGCGCAAGCTCGGAAGAACTTGAAAGGATGCCTTCGCGTGAGCGAAGGCTGAGGTCATAGATATGGAAGAAGAAAACAAGACCGAGGTGACGGGCTTCCCGGAGGGATATCTGCTTACCGTCTCGCCCTCGCCGCACGTGCGGCGAAGGTCGAGCATACGGACGCTGATGCTGGAGGTGTTCATCGCTCTTTTGCCCGCCGCGGGCTACGGCGTATACGTTTTCGGTTGGCGGGCGCTTTTGCATCTGCTGATAAGCGTCGTCTCCTGTGTGGCGTTTGAATGGCTCTTTGAGGTGATACTGAAGAAGCCGATCACGGTCGGCGACTTTTCGGCGGCGGTGACCGGGCTGTTGCTCGGAATGAACCTGCCGTCGGCGGCACCGCTTTGGATATCGGTGCTCGGTGCGGCGTTTGCCATAATTATAGTCAAGCAGCTCTTCGGCGGGCTCGGAAAGAACTTTCTGAACCCCGCGCTGGCGGCAAGGGTCTTTCTTATGATCTCCTTCCCGTCGGAGATGTCTACCTTCGTGTCTCCCTTCGCCGACGATGCGGTAGCCTCGGCGACCGTGCTGTCCGAGCTGAAGGCGGGGGCTGTGCCCTCAACGTCGATCGGCGACCTTTTCCTCGGCAACTGCGGGGGAACGGTCGGGGAGGTATCGGCACTGCTTCTGCTTATCGGCGGTATTTACCTGCTCGTGCGGCGGGTGATCTGCTGGCAGATTCCGGTTGCCTTCATAGGCACGGTGGCACTGTTTTACCTGATCTTTCCGCAGGGGGGAGTCGGGGTGGAATCGGTGCTCTACGGCATACTCTCGGGCGGAGTAATGCTCGGGGCATTCTTTATGGCGACCGACTACGTTACGTCCCCCATCACGGGGTGGGGAAGGCTGCTGTTCGGCTTCGGATGCGGGCTTCTGACCTGCTTTTTGCGCAGATTCAGCGCGAATCCGGAGGGCGTGTCCTTTGCGATACTCATTATGAACTGCCTCGTCTTCTACATTGACCGACTGACGAAGCCGAGGATCTTCGGGGGAGGGCGACGGGCGAAATGAAGTACTACGTGAAGATATTTTTGCCCCTGCTCGTCATCTGTGCGCTGACGGCGGGTCTGGTCTCGGGGGTTCATATGCTCACCGCCGACAGGATCGCCGAAAACGAGCGTGCGGCGGCGGAGCTTGATGAGGCGGAGAAGCTCGCCCTCGTTGCCGAGATCTACGGCGAGGTCGAATTTTCGGTTGCGCCGCTTGAAAAAGTGCCCGACGGCGTGGTTGACGCTCGCCTTGCCGACAGCGGTGAGGTCTGCGTAACCGTGATCTGCGACGGATATCAGAAGGAGAGCATAAAGCTCTTCGTGGCTTTTGACGGTGACGGCGCGATCCTGCGCGTTCGGGTGCTCTCGTCGAACGAGACGACGGGGATCGGAAGCAAGGTAAACGATGCGTCCTACCTTTCGGGGTACGAGGGCAAGCGGGGTACGCTTACCTTCGGCGACGGGATAGATAAGATAGCGGGAGCTACCCTGAGCTCACGGGGAGTGCTCTCGGGAATAAATACCGCGGCGGCGGCGCGAGACGCTCTGCTTGCCGAAAAAAAGGAGGGATAGCCGTGTCTGAGCTCAAGGTAAAGAAGGATTCGAACGGCTTCCTGACGCAAATGAAGGAGGGAATCCTTGACAACAACCCGACCCTTGTACAGCTCCTCGGGATGTGCCCGACGCTTGCACTGACGACGCAGGTGTCGAACGCGATCGGTATGGGGCTTGCGGCGACGGTGGTGCTGATGTGCTCGAACCTTCTGATCTCCTGCCTGCGGCGATTTATCCCGAAGCAGGTGAGGATCGCCGCCTACATAGTTATCATTTCGGGGTTCGTAACGGCGGTAAGCCTGCTTATGAACGCATATCTGAACGACCTTTATAGGTCGCTCGGAATATTCCTCGATCTGATAGTGGTCAACTGCATAATTCTTGCGCGGGCGGAGGCATTCGCGTCGAAGAACCGACCGCTTCCGTCGCTTGTCGACGGACTTTCGGCGGGCTTGGGATTTACCTTGGCACTCGTGCTGATGGCGACCTTGCGTGAGGTAATCGGCTCGGGGAGCTTCCTCGGATACGATCTGACCTTCGGCGTGATCCCGCCGATACGCTTCTTCGCACAGCCGGCGGGGGCGTTCATAACCCTTGGTCTGATCATTGCCGCGGTTCAGAAGATACGCAACTCGTCGGAGGATAAGAAGCGGCTCGCGCGGCTCTCGCACGTGTCGGAGGGAAGGGAGGATGCGAACGAATGAGCCCGTCAGGTGTGCTTTTGATGATGTTTGGGGCATTGCTGACCGAGAACTTTATCTTCAATAAGTTCTACGGCTGCTGTCCCTTCCTCGGTGTTTCCGACAAGCCCTCCACCGCGCTCGGTATGGGGATGTCGGTCACCTTCGTTATGACGGTGTCGGGTGCGGCGACGTGGGCGGTCTACCATTGGCTGCTTGAACCGTTTGGGCTTGAGTACCTTCGCACGATCGCCTTCATTCTTGTGATCGCGGCGCTCGTGCAGTTTATCGAGATGTTTTTGCGTAAGTTCGTTCCCGCGCTCTACTGTGCGCTCGGGATCTACCTTCCGCTTATTACGACGAACTGCGCCGTGCTGTCGTCGGCTATCCTCGTGATAGATAACGGCTACGGGCTTATGGAGGGCGTATGCTTCAGCTTTGCGGCGGGACTTGGCTTTACCCTTGCCATCGTCGTTTTTGCGGGCGTAAGGGCAAGGCTGTACAACGCCGATCCTCCCCGCGCGTTTAAGGGATTTCCGCTGACTCTTCTTGCCGCGGGACTGCTTGCTATGGCGTTCTCGGTGTTCTCGGGCGTCAGCTTTTGATCAATGAAAGGGAGCCTTAGGGCTGCGTGCTGTATATGGAAATACTTATTCCCGTTTTAATATTCGCGGGGCTCGGGTTGATCCTCGGGGCTCTGCTTGCCGTGGCATCGCGGGCTTTTGCCGTTGAGGTCGATGAACGCGCGGCGGCGATAACCGAGGCTCTGCCCGGCGCAAATTGCGGCGGCTGCGGCTACGCGGGATGTGCCGAGCTTGCGAAGGCGATAGCCGAGGGCAAAGCCCCCGTGACCGCCTGTGCCGCCGGCGGAAGCGCGGCGGCGGCTCGCATTGCCGAGATAATGGGGACCGCCGTTGAGGGCAAGCCCGTACGACTCAGGGCGCAGGTTATGTGCTCGGGAACGGGAGAGCTGTCGCGCAGAAAATACCTTTACGCGGGCGCACCCGACTGTATCGCGGCGGCAAAGCTCGGCGGCGGAGATCGCGAATGTCCGAACGGCTGTACGGGGCTCGGCACCTGTGTCCGCGCCTGCCGCTACGGAGCCATAAGCATCGTTGACGGGGTTGCGGTCGTCGATTACCGCAAGTGCGAGGGTTGCGGAGCCTGCGTCCGCGTTTGCCCGAAACACATAATCAAGCTTATACCCTTTGACAGCGCACACTGGGTCGGCTGTATGTCGGTCGACCGGGGTGCCGTGACGCGAAAATACTGTGACGTCGGGTGCATTGCCTGCCGTATCTGCGAGAAGTCCTGTCCGACCGGGGCGATCACGGTAAGTGATTTCAAGGCTTCGATCGACTACACGAAGTGCATCGACTGCGGCGAGTGCGTGAAGCGCTGTCCGCGGCACGTGATCTGGTCTGCCGGCGTTCAGCGCGGGCGGCTCGTGATATCGAAGAATCTGCTTGACGTCGGGAAGGAGGATGAAACGTGAGGTTTATTCATTGCGCCGATCTTCACCTTGATTCGGGTATGGAGTCGGGGCTCCCGCCCGAGCGGGCAAAGCGTCGGCGCGACGAGCTCCTGACGGCATTCTCGGCTGTTGCCGGGCTTGCCTCCGAGCTTGAGGCTACCGCCGTTATCATTGCCGGAGACCTTTTTGACCGAAAAAACGTTTCGGCACGTGCTCGCCGCGCCTTTCTTGACACGGTGGGAAAAACGTCGGGCGTGGATTTCCTGCTTTTGCGCGGCAATCACGACTCCGACGTGCTCTCGGGATGCGAGCTTCCGTCGAACCTTCACCTTTTCGGCGACGGTGCGGCGTTTGCCTACGGCAACGTCAATATAAGCGGATCGGAGGCACCCGGCGGCATCGGGCTGACCGTGCGACCGGAGATGATAAATATCGCCGTTCTGCACGGCGAGGATAAGAAGGATTTCGAGCTGTCCGAGCTTGCGACACGCGGGATAGATTACCTTGCCCTCGGGCATTACCATACCTTCACCGACGGGCCTCTCGGCGATCGCGGCAGGTGGTGCTACTCGGGCTGTATTGCCGGGCGGGGCTTCGACGAATGCGGCGAGAAGGGCTTCGTGCTGATAGAGACCGAGGGCGCGTCGCTCTCCTATCGCTTCGTGCCTCTGCCGGGGAGACAGGTCGTCTCGCTTGACGTTGATCTGACCGATGCCGTAACGCTGAGCGATCAGCGCACGGCGATCGTCGCCGCGCTGAACGGGGTCGATCGCGATTTTACGGTCAGGCTGAACGTTGTCGGTGCCTTTGAGCCCGGGCGTGAAAAATACTATTCGAACGTTATTGACGAGCTGTCGTCCGAGTTCTTTTACCTTGAGCTTAAGGATCGCTCGGTGATGCGGATCGACCCGTCGGACTACGAGGGCGACGTGTCGCTGAAGGGCGAATTCATACGCCTTGCCGTCGCGACGGTTGCCGATCCAGCCGAGCGCAGTCGGGTGATAAGCTTTGGGCTTCGCGCCCTGCGGGGGGAGGAGCTGACGTGAAGCTTATTTCCTGTAATATAGAGGGCTTCGGCACGCTGTCGAACCGTGAGTTCGGCTTTGACGGCGGGCTGAGCGCGATTTGTGAAGAAAACGGATACGGCAAATCTACGCTTGCCGATTTCATCCGTGCGATGCTCTACGGTATGCCCGACGGCAGAAAACGGGCGGCGTCGAATCCGCGAAAGAGGTACGCCCCGTGGCAGGGCGGAGCCTTTGGCGGGAGCCTTGTTTTTGAGACGGCTGAGGGGCGCTTCCGCGTGACGCGCTCGTTCGGAAAAAAGCAATCGGACGATACCTTTGAGCTTATCGACCTTGCGACGAGGCTGCCGAGCGATGCTTACGGCGAGCGCCTCGGGGAGTCGCTTTTCGGGCTGAGCGAGGAATCGTTTGCGAAGAGCACCTATCTGTCGGAGGAGGAGCTCTCGCCCGAGATGACCCCGGATATCAACGCGCGTCTGACCGACCTGCTTGAGAGCTCGGACGATATGGGCGATTTCGGGGAGGCGACGGCAAGGCTCGATGCCTTCGCAAGGAGGCTGAGGAATGCGCAATCGCACGGCCTGATCCCCGATCGGCGAAGCGAGCTTAAGGAATGCCTTGACGGGATTGATCGGCTTGAGCGGAAGAGTGCCCGCGCCGCCGACTGCCGACGTGAGCTTGCCGAATGTGAGGATCGGCTTGCCGCTCTGCGTACCGAGCGAGCTCGGCTTGACGAAGAAACGGCGCGGGCAGAGAAGGCTCGCCTTGCGGCTAACGATATCGCGCACTGTGAGCGCTTGTTTGAGGATGCCGAGCGCGCGGCGGGTGAGCTTGCGCAGGCGGAGAAGCAATTTCCGGGCGGAATACCGTCCGACGACGAGCTCAGTGCGGCGGCGGGCGCGGCGGCACGGCTTAATGCCCTGAACGGTATGCCGCGCGGGATCACCGAGCGCGAGAGGGCTCGGTTGAGCGAGCTTCGCGTCCGATTCGGGGGAGCACCCGACGGTGCGCTTGCCGACCGTATGCTCGGCGAGCTTCAGCGTCTGTCCGATCGGCGAAGCGAGCTTGATCGAAGGGCGCGTGAGATCCGCGATCCGGCAGAGCCGACGGCTTCTCGCGGCAAGGGGATCGGCACCGTGCTTTTGGCTTTCGGTGCGCTTGTAATCGCCGTCGGTCTTGCCGTCTGCCTTGCCGCCGATGCTCTGACGGGGCTTGCCGTTGCGTTGGTCGGGCTGATACCCGGCGTGATCGGGACGGTGCTCTTCAGCCTTGCCAAGCGCCGTAACGCGCTTGAAGCCGAGGCGTACCGCGTGAGTCGGGATGCGGTGGACCGTGCGCGAGCCGACATTGAGCGTGAGTGCGGGGATCTGAGGCTTGCCGAAGCGGATTTTGACGCAAGGCTCTCGGCGTGTGCTATCCGTGACACGTCAGACCGATACGCGGCGATCGGCGAGCTTCGGCGGGATATGAACGAATATTCGGAGCTCTGCCGTGCCGAGACGGAAGCCGAGCGCGCCGCGGAAAGGCTGCGGGCGGAGCTTGCCGCGCCGACGGCAATGCTTGAGGACTTCCTGACGCGCTACGGCGGGGAAGTGAGCTCGACCGCGGCGACCGATGCGGTAGCCGGGATAAGACGGCGCACCGACGCGGTGATGCGGGCAAGGGCAACAGCGGATGATAAGCTCCGTTGCGCCGAGGAATTTGCCGCCGAAAAGGGTCTTAAACGCGGCGCGAAGGCGGAGCCGATCCCCGATGCCGGGGAGCTTGCCGCCTCGTTGAAGGATATTGAGCGCCAAACTGCGGAGCTTGAGCGTCGCCGCGGCAGTCTGCTGTCCGAGGCGGAGTCAGCCGAGCGCGAAGCCGAGCCGCTTGCCGCTCTGAACGACCGTGCCGAGGCACTGCGGAGCGAGATCGCGAGCCTTGAAGCCGACCTTGCTACCGCTCAAACGGCGAAGGAGCTCCTGACGCGGGCGAAGGATTCGCTGTCGGGACGTTACCTGACCGATATGGAGCGCTCGTTTGACGGGAGCTTTGCCGCCGTCTCGGGGCTGAGCCTCGGGTCGGAGATAGATGCCTCGCTCGGGCTGAAGCTCGGGGATGCGAAAAAGCACCCGGACGCGAGCTACAGCCGCGGTCTGCGCGCGATCTCGGCGATCTGTCTGCGCCTTGCGCTGATCGACGCGCTGTTCGGCGACGATCTGCCGTTTCTGATACTTGACGATCCCTTTCGCGATCTTGACGACACGCGCCTTGACGGTGCGATGGCATTGTTGCGGCGCTTTGCCGAGAGGTATCAGATAATATATCTGACCTGCCATTCAAGCCGTATGCCCCGACCGACTGGCAAAGGGGCTTAAGCAACGACAAAATATTTTCTTAAAAGGAAGGAAAACGATATGAAAAACATGATCTCTCCCTCGTTGATGTGTGCCGACTTTATGAACCTCGGTGCCGAGCTCAAGAAGCTTGAGAAGGGCAACATCGAATACCTGCACGTCGATATTATGGACGGCGTGTACGTGCCGAACTACACCCTCGGTACCGATTTTGTCAAGAAGCTTCACGCGGCGACCGATATTCCGCTTGATCTTCACCTGATGGTCGACGAGCCGACGGCAAAGCTTGATTGGTTCGAGCTGCGTGAGGGTGACTACGTCTCGGTCCATTACGAATCCTGCACTCACATCCACCGTGCGCTGAACCTTATCCGCGAGCGCGGGGCAAAGCCGATGCTCGCCCTCAACCCCGGCACGCCGCTTGCCGTGCTGGACGAGCTGATGCCCTATATCGACGGCGTGCTCATTATGACGGTGAATCCCGGATTTGCGGGTCAGAAGCTTGTGACCTCCACCCTGAAGAAGATCACGAACTGCCGCAAGCTGCTTGACGGGAACGGCTTTGAGAACGTCGATATCGAGTGCGACGGTAACGTCAGCTTTGAGAACGCCAAGCTGATGAAGGAGGCGGGCGCGAATATCTTCGTTGCCGGAACCTCCAGTATCTACGCAAAGACCGATACGATGGAAAATAACCTTGCCAAGCTCCGCGCCGCGATCGCCTGATCGGGCAGGGGA
>CAYWVC010000049.1:0-9968 GCA_964461635.1 uncultured Lachnospiraceae bacterium | reverse complement strand
TCCAATGATTGAAAAAATTTTATCAAACTCCCCTGCCCGGCGGGGGCAAAACGCGAAAAGTCACTTGACAAACCGGGAAAGATATACTATAATGATGATACCAAAATATTATTAGGAGGAGGCTCGAAATTTCGAGCAACGGAAATTCTATGAAACTTTCAGTAAGAATCATCGTTCTTGCGCTTGCCGTGCTCTTGGTCCTGCCTTTCATCGCGTCGTGTCAGAACACCAACACGCCGACACCCGGTGACACCACCGCGGGCGAGGACGACAGCAACACTCCGTCGGGAGAGGTAACCGACGATCCCGAGATAGACAAGGACGGATATCAGAAGGATCACCTTGATCAGTACAACCTCAATTACAAGGATGACAAGATCAACGTCCTGCATTGGAAAGCCGAGCACGACGAATTCGATGCGGAGGCGAACACCGGCGACACCGTCGGCGACCAGATCGCCAACCGTAACGAGGCGATTATGTCCCGTCTCGGCGTTGAGCTTGTTTTCACCGAGAAGCCCGGAAACAATGACAACATCACCCAGTTCATTCAGGACGTTGAAGCCGACTACGGCTCCAAGACCTGGGACATCATTGCTTCCTACAGCCGTACCGGTGCATCGCTCAGCACCCGCGGATTCTATCTGGACCTCAATATAATTGAGGACAACTATATGGAATACTCCATGCCTTGGTGGCCCGACAACCTTATCGACACCGTTACGATCGGCGATTCGCTCTACTTCGTATCGGGCGATATGTCCACCAATATGTACTATATGATGTACACCATCTTCTTCAGCAAGAACTACAAGGATTCCCTCACCGCCGTTAAGGACGTAAACTTCTACGACCTTGTTCGCAACGGCGATTGGACCATCGACAAGCTGATCGAGATCTGCGACCAGGTCGGCAGCGGCAAGGGCAATAAGTTCAATTCCCCGATGGACGCCGAGTATGCCTTCGCGGGCATCTTCTACGGTCTTGACGCCTTCTACATAGGCTCGGATCTCTCGACCGTTGTGGCGACGGACGATGACGATTACCTCGTCCTTTCCGACGATTACACGAGCGACAAGGCTCGCACCCTCTTTGACAAGGTAAAGAAGATCGCGCTGAGCACCAACAACTGCATCTACGAAAAGGCTCAGAGCGGCTCCAACCTGTACTACTATCCCTTCCAGCAGGGCAACTGCCTGTTCCTTCAGGACCGCGCCCGCTTCCCGATCAAATATCTGACCGACGTTGACGAGAGCTTCAGCTTCGGCGTTCTTCCTACCCCCGCTTACGATAAGGCACAGGCAACCTCTGTCGGTTACCTGACCGCTATGGCTAACCCCTTCACCCTTTACGGCATCTCCGCCGACTGCGATTCCGCAGCCGAGATGACCGCAGTGCTTGAGTGCTGGGCAAGTGAGGCTTACAGAAAGACCTCTCCCGCCATATTCGAGGCTGTTCTTAAGGGCAGATACGCCGACCTCCCCGACGACGCCAATATGTGGAACGTTATCAGAGGCGGAGTTAACTTCGATCTCGGCAGACTTTACCACAGCAGCGTCCTCGGCGCATACCTCACCGAGAAATTCAGTGTGGCGGCGGTTGGAGACAAGAACTGGGCATCCGAGGGTACCGCAGTTGCGAAGTTTACCAAGACTAAGCTGACCGCACTTGTAAACACCTACAAGAGCATTCAGGCGAAGCAGGAAAAGTAATCAAAACCCTACTTAAATAAAACACCTTTACAAGTGTGGCGTCCCTCGCTTTGGATGCCACACTTGTTTGCCGAAAGGCAGTGTACCGAAACTGTTTATGAAAGGAAATCACCGTATGAAACGCATTATTTCCGTACTTCTCGTTCTCGTTACGGTCTGCACTCTTCTGCCCGCAAGCGTTCTTGCCGTCTTCGCCGACACACGCACCGAGCTTGAGGTTACGTGGAACGCCGGATACGTAGGATGTGCCACCAACAAGAACAAAAACAAGATCGTCGCGGGCAACAGCTTGTGGCAGTACACCGATATTATCACGGTCCCGAAGGCGGGAACGAAGATATCCTTCGACGTCCCGTCCGGTTCCCTGCCCACCAACGCGGTGTACGTTTTCTCCACCTGGAAGAAATCGGGCTCGGATTGGATCGTCGACCTCGACGGAGCCAACGTCACCGGCACCGACAAATACGAATTTATCGGTCAGAAGGACGGGCATTACGAATTCGTGACCGATCACGACGATCAAAGCATACGCCTTTGCACCAAGTCGGGCTCCTTTAAGGTCTACACCGAGGAAACGACCGACGCAAGCACCCTTGATCAGCTCAAGGCACTAGATTTCACCGCCACGCTTAACGACAACGGCACGGTCGACGGAATCCGTTGGTTCTGCGGCTACGCAAGCTCGGCAACCAATACGAACGGCTCGGCAAAGGAGATAAAATACTTCTCTGCCGCCAGCGCAAACAGCTACGCGATGTCGAACCTGATTCTCATACCGAAGAAGGGCACAAAGATATCCTACACCCTGCAAAGCTCGACGAACGACGCGTACAACGCCTTCACCGTATATAAAAAGGACGGTGAGCACTACGTCTACGACTTCGGCTACGCTGCGACGAATTCACTCGTGGCGAACGGCAATACCTTTACCTACGTTACCTCGAACGATAACGAGGTGATAAGGCTCTGCTGCCGCCCCAACGTCAGCTACGGCACGGTCTACCTTTCGACCGCTCCCGTAACGGTAACGTGGTCAGCCACGACCGAAGCGGGCACCGCCACGAATAAGCAGGAGACCGTCTGGCCCGATCCCGAGCTTTACAGCCTTGTGACCGGAGCTCAGCTCATCGGCACCAAGATCGATCTTAATTGGACGAGCGGCTACGTCGGCTCGCAGTATCAGGACGACGCGGCAAAGCGCCTGACGTATACCTCGCCCTCCAACCAATATTACTACACCTCCGATGCGTTTACCGTACCGAAGGCGGGCACGACTGTCTACTTCTTCGATCAGAATTTCACCGATTTCGGAGGCAGCAAGTACGCGACGGTCAGTGTGCTGACCGTGTCCCATTGGAAGCATTTCGGGACCCACGTCATATTCGATAAAACGAAGGAATACCTCACCGGATGCGAGGTTTATCAGCTTGACCTCTACGGTGACTACCGCTCCTATGCCTACACGACCAAGGAGGATAACGAGATCATACGGCTCTGTATGCGCTACGCGCCGATGTATGCCGGTGAGGAGGCAAAGATCCCGCCCGTATACCTTGTGGAGCCCACCGACTTCTCGACCGAGCTCGGTACGGCGGATGAGAACGGGCTCATCGGCGGCAGCTACACCGATCCCTCCGGCGCGACAGTCAATTACCGCTATTACCTGCCCTACGGCAACGGCACGGCGGAGAAGCAGTATTCGCTGATCCTTGATACCACCGAAAACGGCGAGATAGCCGAATACCTTGCCCAAAACGGTGTCAAGAACGCGATCGTTCTGGCGATCGCATCCCGCGACACGGCTACCGTCGGCAGACTGCTTGACGAATTCGTCAAGCACTATCCCGTGAAGACCTCCGACCTCCTCTTCGTCGGCGGCAAGGAGCTCGGCGAATACGCGGCGAAGTTTGAGAGCATCAGGCTCTGCAATGCTATGCTTTATACCGATGAAACGGGAGCTCCGAGCCTCAATTACGCCGCCGTCAAGCCGCTGTCCGAGCTTGACGGTGTCAAGCAGGCGTGCGATTGGCTGCTCGGGAACTACGACGACTATTACACCGTGCTCGATGGGCTGAAGATGTACGCCATAGGCGACAGCTATTTCGGCGGATCGGGACTCGGTCAGCATCAGACGTGGGTCAACCTTCTCGGCTACAAGTACGGTATGACCTTCCACAACTACGGTATAGGCGGCAATCAGGTCGCGAAGATCACGGTCAACCCCGATGCCAACTCGCCCTCTATGTGTGAGCGCTATACCGAGCTCCCCACCGACGGCGATATATACTTCGTTGAGGGCGGACGCAACGACCGCCATCACAGTGTGCCCTTCGGTACGACCGACAGCACCGATATTACGACCTACAGCGGCGCACTGAACAAAATCATCGGATACATTACCGAGAACGCGCCGAACGCGCTGATCGTGCTCGTTACCCCCTGGAGCTACAAAACCGAGAAGGGCTACCTCGGCACAAATAACGATTATGCCGACGCGATGAAGGCACTTGCCGAATCGTACAATACCGACCGCATCGTTTGCCTCTACGCCGCCGATACCGAATGGACCGGCATTGATATGAGCGATGCAAAGTGCCGTCAGAAGTACTGCCTGACCGCGTCCGACGTCAGCCACCTGAACGCCAACGGTATGTATATGATCGCGCCGAAGTTTGAGGCTTGGATCGCCGAGAAATACGCGACCTTCAAGCAGCTCAGCCTTGTCAACGATGCCGACGACACCGAGCTCTTTACCAAGGGCGCGGAGGACTCGGGCACCGCAGATCCCGGCAACTCGGACAGCGGTGAGCCCACCGACAGTGTGAGCAACACCGAAAAGGTCGAAGACGGCGCATCGTGCAGCTGTGCCTCGGGAGCCGTGCAGATCCTCGCGATCGTCTGCGGAATCCTCGGAATGGCGATCACCGTCGTCAAAAAGGTCAGATGACCAAAGAGCCTAAATAAATAAAAATTGCCGCTCGGGAGCACCATTTGGTGCTCCCGAGCGGCTCATTTTGCCCGAGAAAGCGGCGAAGCGACGGATCAATAGCCTTCTCCTGCGGGAGAAGGGGGACCGCGTTAGCGGGGGATGAGGAGTTGATTACGTATGAATGACACCTATCATTCAGCCTTCGAATGTCGCATTCCCACTCCGGGGAAGGCAAAATATTACCGTTTTTTTATTACTCGGCAGGTGCGTATGCCGTAATATTCAAGGGCTCTCAGCACGTTGCGGTCAAGGCGCTCACCGGGCACGGCAAGCGGAACGGCAGGCGGGCAGGCAACGTCTGCCGAGGCAAGGATCCGCCCCTCACATTCCTCGCGCCCGACGGCCTCGCAGGGCGACAGCATCGCCTCACGCAACGGTATCACGCGCTCGGGAAGCAAAAACCCCGGTGCCTCATCCGTGATCGCTTCGCGGCTCGGGAGCGCGATCAGCGCATCCGACAGGCGTACAATCGCCTCCGTCCCCCCGCACGGCGACGGCATCAGCACGACCGAATCGGGATCGGACATCTCGCACTCTATCCCGTGCTCGGTTCGCAAAAGCTCGGCAAGCTCATCTCCCGTATAACCGAACGAACGCGGCAACAGGGTCAGCTTCATCGGCTCATTCCCCGCCGTGCGAAGTCCGCGAGCCTCAAGCGCCGCGCGGAGTGCCCCGATCCGAGGCAACAGCTCGGCAAGCCCCGCCGGGAACTCGCTCTCAAGGATCACGTTGGCGGCATCAAGCGATTGAAGTATCAGATAAGACGGGCTCGTGGAGCCGAAGAGCTCCAACGCCCGCTTGACGTTATCGGCAAAGCTCGGCGGCAGGCTCGGTGAAAGGTGCAAATACGCCCCGCCGGTGATCACGGGCAGCGTCTTGTGCGCCGAATCGCAGCACATATCGGCTCCGAGGTCGATCGGATGGAGCGACTCGGGCAAAAATCGCAGATAAGCCCCGTGCGCATTATCGACGAGCAACAGCACACCGTAACGGTGACAAACGTCCGCCAAAGCCCGAACGTCGGCAAGCTCTCCGAGGTAATCGGGCGAGGTCAGATAGACCGCGGTCGGGCGCTCACTCATACGCGAAAGACGCGCCTCAAGCGCTTCGGGCTCTATCGGACAGGACAGATAGGACGCTCCGCCCGACGGGCAAAGCCACTCTACCCCAACGTCAAGCAGAGCCGCCGCACCGATGAAGGTCTTGTGCGCGTTTCTGCCGGCAAGGATCAACGGCTTCTTCCCCGAAGCAGACGCAGTGAGCGCGGCAAGGAAAAGCATCGCGCGGATGCACTGCGACGAGCCCTCGGTCGAATAGTAGGTCGGGCAACCGAACAGCAGGCTCGCATTCGCCTCGCTCTCGGCGATCACACCGTCGGCAAAATAAAGGCTGTCGGCGCCCTTTATCTCGGTTATGTCAAGTCGCTCGACCCCGAGGGCTCCCCTGCCCTTATGCCCCGGCATATGTAGCCGAAGCGTGTTGCCGTCGGCGTAACGCCGTACAAGCTCGCAGATCGGAGCGTTCATTTTTGCTTTTTCTCAAGTGCGCGGGCAACCTGTACCATAATGGCGCACTCCATACGCTTGCAAAAGAGCTCACAGCCCTTCTTGTATACCCCGGTAACGCTTCCCGTCGAATGGTAGGCGTTGGCGGCACATCCGCCCGAGCAGTACAGCTTTGCCCAACAGTCGCGGCAGTCGGGACGCGCGTAAACGTTGCAGGAGGCGAACTCGCCCTGCACCGTCGGATTGGTGACGCCGTTCCACACGTCGCCGAGCTTGAAGCGCTCCTCGCCCACGAATTGATGGCAGGGATAGAGGTCGCCCCAAGGCGTGACCGCCATATACTCCGTCCCCGAGCCGCAACCCGAGATCCGCTTGTAGATGCAGGGTCCGCCCGTCAGGTCGATCATATAGTGATAGAAGGTAAAGGGTCTGCCCTCGCGGTCGCGCTCAAGCATCAGCTCGGCAAGCTTCTCGTACTGCTCCTTCACAACCGCAAGGTCGGCGTCCGTCAGCTCGGAGGGATCGCCGGGAGCGCACACGACCGGCTCCATACTCAGCTCGTTGAAGCCGAGGTCAAGCATTACCTTTATATCCTCCAGAAAATCGGGGTTCGCGTGGGTAAAGGTCCCGCGCATATAGTAGTTTTTGCCCTCACGCGCCTTCACGAGCTGCTGAAACTTCGGCACTATGCGATCGAAGCTCCCCTTTCCCGCGTAATCCACGCGGAAGCGGTCGTGTATCTCGCGCCGACCGTCAAGGCTCAGCACGACGTTAGAGCACTCCCGATTGGCAAAATCTATTACGTCGTCGTCGATCAGCATTCCGTTGGTCGTAAGCGTGAAGCGGAAGTTCTTGCCGTGCTCCTTTTCTATGCTCCGCGCGTAGGCAACGAGCTGCTTTACCACGTCGAAATTCATCAGCGGCTCACCGCCGAAGAAATCGACCTCAAGGTTTCTGCGCGTGCCCGAATTCTCCACGAGAAAGTCAAGCGCCCGCTTTCCCACCTCAAAGCTCATCACCGCGCGGTCGCCGTGATACTTGCCTTGGCTGGCAAAGCAGTAGGAGCAATTGAGGTTACAGGTGTGCGCCACGTGAAGGCAAAGCGCCTTCACCACGCCGGAGGTCTTCGCCTTCAGGTGTCCCGCCATCGACTCAAAGGTGTCGGGAGCAAAGAGCTTGCCCGCAGAGACGAGTGACTCAACCTGCCCGTAGCACTCCTCTATATCCTCGGGCGTGATATCCTCGCGATCGGCGTATTTGCGGCAGAGCTCCGCCACCGTCGCGTCGCGGTCCCCGCCCTCGTAGCGCGCGATGATATCGTACGCCACCTCGTCAACCGCGTGAACCGAGCCCGAGCAGGTGTCAAGAACGATATTGTATCCGCCGAGCTTGTATTGATGTATCATAAGTATTCTCCATTCCGCCGCCTTACGGCGCCGCATTGTTTTTTAGTGTCCGCAAGCCCCGTAAAACAGGAAAAATGCCGCCGTAAGGCGGCATTTCGGCGATGCGGAATTATTTATTGCTTCCCTTATTCTCGCACTGCTGATTGGCAATGCCGCAGCTCGTCTTGCAAGCGGACTGGCAGGAAGTCTGGCACTCGCCGCAACCGCCGTTCTTCGCGCTCTCGCAAAGATTGCGGGTCTCGATGGTCTCGATATGTTTCATAGACTGATACCTCCGTAAATATTTACTCCATTATAACATAATTTTCGGCAAAGTCAATACCGAATGCGATTTTTTTGCGCAAACCCGGCAAAAGAGCCCAGGAGCCCGACGGCATATCGCCGCCGGCTCCCGAGCGTTTCGTCGCCGTTACCGAAGGAACTGAAGGTCCGCCACGTGCGGACGGTGATCGGAGGCGACCGCGTCGGGAATATCGGCATAAGTCACCCCGATATCCCGCGACACGAAGATATAATCTATCTTACGGTCGGGGCGGTCGGAGGGAAAGCTGAGCGCCTCCCCCGCTATCGCATCCGACGCGTCGTACAGCCTCTCACGTATCGGGGAGAGCACCGCGTTATCCGGGCGGACGTTGAAATCTCCCATAAGCACACATCGCGTATCGGCAAGGCTTGAAAGCACGGTATCGACCGCGTTCCTCTGCTCGTCGGGGTTGAGCCCGAAGTGTGTGACGAGCGCGGTCACGCCGTTCTCAAGCCTCACACGGAGCAAGCATCGCGTCTCGTAAAGGCTCTTGCCGCACCTCTGCTCCGGATCGGGGATCGCGATGACCTCGGAGCTGACTATCGGAATTCGCGATATCAGCGCATTGCCGTAGGAGCCGTGCGAGGTGACGATCGCCCCCGCAAAGCTTGAATATCCGTAACCCGCAAGGCTTGCAAGCTGCTTCTCCTGCGCGTCGTAGTCGGGGTCGGACGAGCCTCCGTATACCTCGTTAAGCCCCACCACGTCGGCATCAAGCTCCACGATCGCCCGCGCCATAATTCCGGGATCTATCTGTTTGCTGACGTAGTTCTTGCAATGCTGAATGTTGAAGGTCATCACCCTCACGCCCTGTCACCTCCGTGCGTCCGTATTTGTTTTTTCCTCAGTTAATGGGATCCTCAACCGTAGTCGTGCCGAAGTCGGAGCACTTAACGGTCGTTTTGATGTTTTCGTTGAGTTTTGCGGTCACGCCCGATTCCTCGTATTCCATAGTCAACGTAATGTTGCTGAGGATCGCGGCAAGCGCCCCCTCCGACACGTAATAGTTGACCGAGCCCGAGGACTCCATATTCCCGTAAGCCGTGTTCAATTCGCTTGATGCCAAGCTCAGCGCCTGCGATATGTAAGTATCAAGGTTTTTATCGTTTATAGTGCATCCGTAATCGGTCTTTGTGAAGTAGCTGTGGTGCAGGTACTGCTCGCCGAAGGGCTTAACACTCTTCGGATTTTGCAGATAGGCTCGCTGCCAACCGCTTCCGTCGTTCGTGTTCATATAACAGGTGCTGACGTTGCCGTATTCATCAAGCTCCACGTAAATGAGCTCGTTAAAGCTGTCAACGCCTTCGATCCCGGATTCCATTTTTTGATCGAAGAGGATCTTGTTTCCGTCATACTTTACGGTGGAGGTCAGGGTGGCTTTCTGCTGAACGATCGGAACAAAGAAAACGTTGATCTTTACCGATATCTCCACGGTCTGGGTCAGTGTGCAGTTTTCGTACTTTTCACTGCTGAATATCGAATCAAGGTAGCTCTTTGACAGCGGATCGCCGTTGTTCACGGCGGGGGCGAAATACTTGAACCATTCCTCATAGTCAATGACGTAGACGAGCCCGTGATAGGTGCCGAGGCTCGCGATCTTCTGAAGCCCCGCGGATGCACTGCGGTCGGGATCGGTGTAGGTCGCGTCGTACTTCATTACCCGCTTCGCGCCGACCAGCGCGTCGTCGGGAATGCCGAGCTTGCCCGCATCGGATACCGAAAGGGTATCGGCAAGCGAGACGTCCACGATCTCACATTTGTCGCTGCTGAGAACGATCTCGTCCTTAACGTAAGCCTCCACCGCGTCCGTGGCGGACGAATACTCGCTCTCGGACACCGCGCCGACGAACGTCTCGGAGCAGCCGCCGATCTCGTTGATGAGTGCCCTCTCCTCCATTGAAGCGGAGCAACCGGAGCAGGACGAAAGTGACAGACAGACGATCAGTACGATCGCCGCGATGACAGATACGCGCCTAAATGATTTTTTCATAGTGTTTTTCCCTTTCAAAAAGTTATTATTCGGCTTGTTCCCGCGGCTTGCGGTACACAATT
>CAYWVC010000048.1:0-10175 GCA_964461635.1 uncultured Lachnospiraceae bacterium | reverse complement strand
ACGGAGTATTGCATTTCAAGCGTGGGTGTGGTATAATACCACCGATACGGATAACCTCATCGGAGGAAAGAAATGAACGGTTTTTTCAAGCTTTTAAACACGCCTTACGCCAAAAAGCGGTTCGCGCATAACGTTGTCTTCTTCACCGTGCTCCTGCTTTTGGCGTTACTGTGCCTTTGCGCACTGCCAAACGTTAAAGAATGCCACGAATATCCGCTGAAAAACGTATATATGCAGTACGATCAGTACGCACTGCAATTCAACGCCTTCTTAAACGGGCATATTGAGCTTGACGCCGTCCCGCCCGAGGCGCTTGCCGAGCTTGACAATCCATACGACCCGTCGAGCCGAGGGCGGATCTCCTATTTGTGGGACGTAGCTTACTACGGCGGGAATTATTATTCATACTTCGGCATAGCCCCGATCATCACGGTCTACTACCCCGTCTTTCTGCTGACCGGAATGATCGCGTCAAAAAGTCTTGCCAGCCTTATCCTCGGCATTTGCGCCGTGCTCTTCGTGGGGCTTGCCTACCGTGAGCTCGTGCTTCGCTTTTGCGATGAGCCGAACCTTATCCTCACGGTTGCGGGACTTGTCGCGGTGGTGTTTGCCTCGGGCGCATATATAGGCATAAGCTACTCGGACACCTACTATATAGCTGTGCTGTCCGCACTTGAGTGCTCATCCGCCGTCGTTTTTCTTTCGTTCAGAGCTATGAGGACGAAAAATCTTGCTCCGCGGGCAGTTTTGCTCACCTTGGCGGCGCTCGCACTCACCCTTACGGTCTGGTCGCGCCCGACCGCCGCGCTTATGTGCCTTGTCATATTGCCGACCTTCATCGGCTTTACCGCCGGGATCAGGCGGAGCACCCTCAAGGAGGGTATCGTGACCGTTGCCTCCTTCGTTCTGCCGCTCTGCCTCGGTGCCGCCGCCGTGATGATCTATAACGCCGTCCGATTTTCATCGCCGTTTGACTTCGGCTCCAACTATCAGCTGACCGTCAGCGACATATCGAAGAACACCCTCAGTCTATCTTTGTTCTTCCCCGCCATCGGATCGTTCTTCCTGCAGCTGCCGGAGCACCGATCCGAATTCCCGTTCGTCGGTTGGTCAAAATATCGCTTTGTCACATTCGGGGACAACGTGCGATATATATATCACGACTCAACGGTAGGTGCATTTGCCTTCGGACTTCCGATCGCCTCGCTTTTTGCACCGTTTGCCGTTGACCGGAGAAAAGACAAGGTAAAGACCGTGACGCTCCTTTTATTGCCACCGCTCGCAGTGCTCGTTGCCTTCGCCGACTACTGTCTGGCGGGGGTCAACGTCCGATATCTGCTTGATATATTGCCTCTGCTTTCATCGGTATCCGCCGTCGTATGTCTGAAGCTTCATTCAAAAAGCTCGGGAAAGCTCCGCGGAGCACTCGGTATGCTATGCTTCTTGCTCTTCGGTGCCGCCGTTATTATGTGCCTCGGCTTGATATCCTGCAACGCCAACGATCTGTTATTTCATTGATACGGCAAACATCAAAAGCTCAGCGGCTCCGTTCACATAAAAACGGAGCCGCTGAGCTTATTTTTCCTTCATTACCTTTTCTATGTTCTCGTCGTTGCCGATCACAGAGACCTTCTCTCCGACGGCAAACACCCGATCGGGTCGGGGCGAAACGTCAACGTTGCCGTCAACGTCGGTCAGTGCAATAATATTCACCCCAAACCTGCGGCGAACGTTAAGCTCTATGAGGTTCTTACCCACCCACGAGGCGGGGACCTTCATCTCTATTATGGTATATCCCGAAAACTCGGTATATTCGGTAACGTTTTCCTTCACAAGCTTAAAGGCAAGCTTTTCGCCCATATCCTTCTCGGGGGAGACTATCATATCGGCACCGAGGTGCTGGAGCACCCGCATATGACCGTCGTTGGAGGCGCGTGCGATCACCTTCTTGACCCCGAGCTCCTTCAGCATTATCGTAATAAGTATGTTCTCGTTGATATTTCCGGTAAAGCAAACGACGGCGCAATCGTAGTCCCTAACTCCCGATGCCCTCATAACCGATTCGTTGGTGGGATCCCCGATGACCGCATTGGTCACAAGATCGGCTATCTCACTGACACGGTCGTCATCGGTATCTATGACCATAACCTGCTTGCCCTCCGCCGCCAATGAAAGCGCGAGCGAGCGTCCGAATTTTCCAAGTCCGATTATACAGAAGCTGTTCATTATATAAAGTTCCCTTAAGCGGGCTCCTTTCATCTATCCGAATATTACCCTATCAGCAGCTTGGCATCGGGGTAGGTTATGCTTGAGCCGGAGGACGACGTATGCCGCATCGCCATAGCGCAGGTCACCGTGAAGATCCCCACTCTCCCAAAATACATCAGAACCGCAAGAATAAGCTTGGAGAACACCGACAGCCCCGAGGTGATCCCAACCGTCACGCCGACAGTATTTACCGCCGAGGCAACCTCATACAGCACTGCCCCGATCGAAAGCTCCCGTTCAACAAGCAACACCGCAAGCGTCCCGCCGATCATAAGAACAAGCTGGACAACGAATACTGCCACCGCGCGGGTAAAGCTGTCCTTCGAGATACGCCGATGCATTATAACTATCTCCTTTTTCCCGACGGCAACACACCAAACGGTATAAAGCAGAACTCCCACGGTAACAACCTTCACGCCCCCGGCAGTCGAGCCCGAGGCTCCGCCGATAAACATAAGCACGGCGGAAAACAGCAAGCTTCCCTCGGTAAACGCGGCACTGTTGACCGAGGCAAAGCCCGACGTGCGCAGGCTCGCCGAATGGAAGAGTGCAGCCCTCAGCTTTTCGTTGACCGAAAGATTCCCGAAGGTCCCGGGATTATTCCACTCAAACAACGCAAAGACGACTGTCCCGAGCGCCAACAAAACGACGGTTATAATAAGTACAAGCTTTGAGTATATCGAAAGACGTTTTTTCTTTCTCTGCAACAGTTGCAGCACATCGCTCCAAACAAGAAATCCGATCCCGCCTATCACGGTCAGAAAGATCAAGGTATAATTAACTATCGGATCGGTCGCATAGTTACACACCGAATTGCCCGTGCCGAAGATATCAAAGCCGGCATTGCAAAATGCGGAGATAGAGGTAAATATGCTGACCCATATCCCCCTCACCCCGAATTCGGGCACAAATCTGATCATCAGGACAAGTGCACCGAGGCTCTCAAACATCGCCGTTCCGATAACAATACGGCGCAACAGCTCAAACACGCTGTCGTAGGAGTTGAGATTGTAGGACATTGCGATCATCATACGGTCCTGCGGTGTCATCGCACGCCCGACGAGCAAGCCCGCAAGCACGGCAACGGTCATAAATCCGAGACCGCCTATCTGTATCATAATGATAATGACAACCTGACCGAAGACACTCCAATATGCCCCGGTATCAACGGCAACAAGCCCGGTAACGCAGGTCGCGCTGACCGACGTAAAAAGTGCCGTTACGGGATCGGTCATCTGACGGCTCTGCGAAGATATCGGAAGCATCAGCAGCAGAGCTCCAACGGTTATCACCGCCAAAAAGCCCATTGCCATAATGCCCGTCATATTAACTTTTTTGCGTTTAAAGAGCTTGCCCTTCGCCTTCATCATAGCAACGATCAGTGCCTCCGTTCCTTCGGGTCAATTATAGCACCGCAAGAGCCTTTTGTCAATCCATATGACGGTGGATCATTCGGCAAAGCACGTCAAGTGCCTCGGCAGTTCTCTCGTCCCCCGGATCTCGGTCGGCATAAGCAACAAGCTCGAACGTCTCGGTGATCCCCCGTATATCCGAATAATCACGGTCTGCCGAAAGCTTCTCGGCAATACGGCGTGGGGTATCGGACCGTTTGATGAACTTCCCCGCTCCCATCAGCCTCGATACAAGAGTCGAATAGGCATATCCGAGCTTCTCGCGGTTCCCGTTTATCGTTTTGAGCTTGGATCGGAAGTCATCGTAGCTCACCGCCGGCGCAGGACCGTTTCCTTTTGCCCTGCGTGAAGGACGGTAGCGCTGACGCTCCTCGTCACGGTAGCTGAAATATACGCGTTCATCGGTCCGAGCCTTTTTCCTCCTGTCCCGTTCAAACAGTGCGGTGAAAAAATCCGAAAGCTCGGCGAAAAAGCTCTTCAAGCCATCGACGAACGACTTCATTGCCTCTGTACGTCTGAAGATAACGAATATAACCGTCGCGATAAATATCAAGAGCAAAAAGACGAACGAAATCTCATTCAACGTGCGCTCCGCGCCGGTCTTCCCGAAGATATACCCGACCGACTCGGACGTCGAATCATCGACGATCTTATCCGTGTCGTCACCGGAGCTGTGATTCAAAATCAGCAAGAGGATGAACCGCCCGATCACGGCAAAGCCCGAGAGTCCGGCAAACAGGATAACAAATATCCCCGCAAGCAACACGAGCAAGGTCAGCGTTAACGCCGCGTTATATATCCTTGCCCGTCCGCTCAGAAAGCCGACCGCCTCGTTCCCGGCATATCTGCGCGAGATATTGCCCTGATTCATAAGCACAAGCACAACAATACAGTATACGAGCAGGCACAGTGCCGACGGCACGGCGGACGCACCGGCGATTGACGAGACGATAAACGTTCCGAAAAGAACGGGGATTCCGACAAGCGGGTACTTAACGTTCGCAAACCGCTCATACGGATAAAACCACAGCACGCTGCCGCAGATAAGAAGTGCAGACACGAGCATACCGTACATAAACGGCAACAGCGAACCGTCGGGATAATATAAGGCGTCGGCACGCTCTGCCGAGAACACGATAAGCTCATTCAACGGTGCGATCAGCAAGAGTCCGATGACAATAGCCGTAACGATAGGTAATGCCGCGCGTCCGATGCTGAAAAAGCGAGTGTCGTTCTCATACGTTCCGTTATCCGCCCGTCGGTCAAAGCGGCTGATGCGGCAGAAAAAGGCTTGTATCAACCATCCCGCAGCCATTATAAGAAAGACCGCGGGGGCGGTAACGTATTCCGGCAAATACGACGGTAACAGCAACGGCACGGTGATCGAATAAACGATACACCAGAAGGATATAAACGCCGCCATACCGTATATACGCCCGTATTTGTATTCCGCACGGGTCATAGCACCTCGGTCCTCCTTCTTCAAACGGTAAAGTAGATATCCACGTCCTCGGGCAGAATCATCTCGCGCCGCGTTGACGTAACGTAATATATAACGTTCACGCCCTCCTTGCGCAGGACGGGATAAAGGTTCAGCATACGCTGATCTATGTAGGGTGAAACGATTATAAGGTTCTCGCTGTCGCGGTAAAGCTCGGGGTTGGCGGCAATATGATCTATCATTTTTTCGGCGGGAACGGAGATCTCAAGCTTCAACGAGGCGAGGAGCCTCAGCGCCGCAAGCATATCCTCCCGCCCGCGGAAGGGCTCGCTCACCATAATCCCGGACCCGACCTCATCGTCTGCCGCGCTTTGAAACAGCTCGTTTTCCCGACAAGGATTGTTTGTGATTATGCGTATCGGTATATCCTCCGTCGCCGCGCGGTCAAGTATCGACGCCACGGTATTAATGCTCTTCTCCACCGCAAAGGGATCCGACGGGCGCTCGGGATACTGCTCGATCTCACGGGAATTCATATTCAGGACGATATTGAATTGGTGCTTGACGGTGCGCTCCTCCAAGTTCACCATAAGTCGCCCGTGCACCGCAGTGGATTTCCAATTTATTCGGTTGATAGGATCGCCCGCAAGGTATTCGCGCGCACCGCAAATGCGCAACGGATCGGTCACCGGGCACAGGTTGCTTATAACGTCGCCGCAGAGATAACGCGACGAGGTAAAATTATCCTCAAGGTCCACGGGCGAAGGCAATACCGTGAGGTCAACGCCGCGACAGCCGTCAGATCCGATCTCGCGCGTCATCTGATAAAGTCCGATAAGATCGGAAATACCGACGATGGAATCGCCGAGCCTGTATTCGCCGCGGGTCAGGCAGCGCACCCGCCAACGGCGCTTTACCGTTGCACCGGGACGCAACACAAAAATACTGTGTATATAGGCGGCGAGCGTAGTCTTTGCCTTGCCGTCCTTCTCGGAAAGCAGACAGAACCTTAAGCCCTCGGGCAGATTTGTATCGACTCTTACGAATGGCAAGGGCAACCGCCCGGAGTTCGTGATCTCCTCGTAAAGGTAAACGTCGTCGCCCTCAAACACCTCGTCCGCGCCAAAGGAGACGGAATAAGATATCCCGTCGAATCCGAATTTTTTATATATCAGATATTCCCCGATTATGACGGCAAACGTCGCCCCGAGAAGGGCAATAAAAAGCATCCGAGCTCTCCTTCCTACCTCATTTATTCATCATCACAGTCATCGTGATACGTCGGAATATGTCCGTCCAACGTAATTATAGAATGTCCGCATACGGGGCAGACCGTCTCGGTATCCGGAACGACCCTGCCGCAGACGACGCAAATATATTGGCTCTGCCGCACCGCCGAAAGATTGTACGGAGCCTTCAGCCCGCGGCGAAAGCAGACCGTATCACCGTCAAAAAACAGCGGTGCCATCATACTGTCGTCGTAAAAGCGCTTCTCAACCTCGCGCCCGTCGGTCTCGATAACAAAGTAAACGATATGGCGATCAAAGCTTGCGTTATTACTGTTGAGATACTGCATCATCTCCCCGTGAGTCAGTATTCCCTTTTCAAGCTCCCTTTCGTTGCAAAACTTCTTTCTCACGAGCCGACCGCAGACCGATCTCTCCGACAAAAACTTATGCCAAATAAGAAAATACGGCACGATTGCAAAGACGATAAGTATCACGGCGGCAATGACGGCGCCGCTTGTGCTTACCGAGGTCCCCGACAGGGAGTACCACACGACACACGCGATAACGGCAAGGTATATTGCAGACGTCAAAAGGATCCGCTTGACGTATTGCCATACAAGGTAACGCTTGATATCGCGGTTCTCGGGCTTGAAGGGCGGCACAGATCCCCGCATATCGGTCAGTCTATCGGTGCCGGCACCGTGTCAAGGATAAGCTCGACCACGGCATCGTTCGTCGTTGCAAGCGTTCTGGTATTTTGCGTCTTCGTTATTATACGGTGCGAAATAACCGGCACCGCGACCGCCTTCACGTCGTCGGGAATAACGTGATCCCTGCCCTCGATCGCGGCGTAAGCCTGCGATGCACGCATAAGCGCAAGGGTTCCCCTCGGGCTCATTCCAAGCCTTATGCGATTGCCGGAGCGCGTCTCGGCGGCTATCTTAACGATGTAATCGGCGATCTTATCGCTTACGTGAACGGCCCGCACCTCGGGATAGGCGGCAACGATATCCTCCTTGCCGCAAACCGCCCCCAACGAGGCAAGGGGCGACTCGGTCATATATCCGCTCAGCACGTGCAGCTCTGCCTCACGTGCGGGATAACCGAGCGACAGCCGCATCAGGAAACGGTCTGTCTGTGCCTCCGGCAGAGGGAATGTCCCCTGCGACTCTATCGGGTTCTGCGTCGCTATGACAAAGAACGGATCCTCCAGACGGTACGTTACCCCGTCCACCGTCGCCTGTCCCTCACCCATACATTCAAGCAGGGCGGATTGAGTACGCGGGGTCGTACGGTTTATCTCGTCGGCTATAAGTATATTCGTGAACACGGGCCCGCGGCGAAAGGTGAATTCACCGCGCTTCTGATCGTAATAATTAACGCCCGTAACGTCGGACGGCAGCAGATCGGGGGTGAATTGGATACGCTTCGAATCCGCCCCGACCGACCGCGCAAGTGCACGTGCCAAGCTCGTTTTTCCGGTTCCGGGGATATCGTCAAGCAAAACGTGCCCGCCGGCAAAGAAGGCGGTCAGCACCAATTTTATCTCTTTCTTTTTGCCGAAGATCACGCGCTCGATATTGTCGCTTATTGAGTTTGCAAGCTCATATACCTTCATACGGTTTCAACCTCCACAATTTGTTAATTAAATTATATCAATTATATATTTTATTGTCAATCCCCCCCTGAAATTCATACATAATTTACAGTGTCACCGCAAGGTCGCGGGCTCTTGACACCGGCAACGTACAGTGATATAATTCTTCTTGAAAAATCAACCGAGAGGAAAAATATGGAGCTTGATTATATAAAAAATCCGCCGCGCATCGTCGGCAAAAGCTGTTTGAAGTCGGAACCGTCAACGGCGATCCTCGGCAAGCACGCATTCATAGTATGCGGCAGGCACGGGGCGCGCGCCTGCGGTGCGCTTGACGACGTATTGAATATTTTGAGGGATCACAACGTCGCGTACACTCTCTTCGACAGATGCCGAGAGAATCCTCCGCTTGAGCTCTGTTTTGAGGGCGGAAGGCTCTGCGCCGAGGCAGGAGCGGATTTCGTTATCGGCATCGGGGGAGGATCCGCGCTCGACGCGGCTAAGGCAATAGCTCTCTTCGCCACAAATCCGACCGCCGCGCCCGAGGACGTTTTCGATCCGACAAAGCGCCCGTGCGCTCCCCTGCCGCTCGTTGCCATTCCGACGACCGCAGGTACCGGAAGCGAGGCGAACGCCACCGGAGTACTGACCCTTCCCGGAGGAGAGGTAAAAAAATCCTTCGCATCCGAGCTCCCCAAGCTTGCAGTCCTCGACCCGCAATACCTTGCCACGTTGCCGTACCGTCAGGCGCTCAGCTGTGCGCTCGACGCGTTTGCCCATTCGGTCGAATCTTACCTGTCACCCAAAGCCACGGAGGGCTCACGGGAGGCGGCGACCTTTGCCGCCGGGCGCATATACGGTATCATTAAGCGACCGCACGAAGCCTTCGATGCCGACGAGCTCGCTACCCTGCAAGCCGCGGCATTCGCGGCGGGTCACGCGATCAGCGTGACCGGGACGGGCTTCCCTCACCCTATGGGCTATTCGCTCACGACCCTTCACGGTGTCCCGCACGGATTTGCCTGCGCGGTGTTTTACCGTCACTATATCAAGCTGAACGAATCGTGCTCGACACACGGTCGTGAGCTCGTCAACGCGCTCTGCCGCGATGCTCTCGGCGGGGTCTCGCCCGACGAGCCCGCAAGCCTTATCCCGAGCCTCGCAAAGGTTGAGCTCTCGCTCACGGAGGCAGAGATCGCCCACCATGTGGAGCTCATCAAGGACGCGAAAAATTTCAAGAACTCCCCCTGCGTACTCTCCGACAGCGAAAAGCTCGATATCTACCGTGAGCTTTTCCTTCGGTCCTGAAATATTATTGTGAGGATACTTAATTATGCTTGAAAAACTAAAAGAACAGGTGCTTGAGGCGAACCGCAGTCTTGCCGCGCACGGGCTCGTCGTCGGCACACGCGGAAATGCCAGCGGGATAGACCGCGAGCACGGGCTGGTCGTGATAAAACCAACCGGAGTCGCTTACGGTGAGCTCTCCCCCGATGACCTCCCGGTCGTGGACCTTGACGGCAGGGTGGTGGAGGGCAAGCTTCCGCCTTCGGTCGACACCGCCACGCATATTGAGATATATCGCGCCTTTCCGAACGTTGGGGGGATCGCGCATACGCACTCGGTCTACGCCTCCTCCTTTGCGCAAGCCGGCAGGGGGATAAAGCCCTACGGCACGACACACGCCGACTATTTCCCGGGGATCATTCCCTGCACACGCAAGATGACCCCGACCGAGCTTGCCGATGAGTACGAGCGCCACACGGGGCTCGTTATAGCCGAGACCTTCGCGCAGATCGACAGCGATCGAATTCACGCCGTGCTCGTTCACTCCAACAGCCCTTTTGCCTGGGGCAAGGACGTAACCGAGGCGGTCGAATACGCCACCGTGCTTGAAAGCATCGCGCAAATGGCGTTTCAGACCGAGTTGCTTCAGCTTGCGATCGGGGTAAAGGGCGTTCCGATGCAGCAGGACCTGCTGAACCTTCATTTCAACCGCAAAAACCGCTTAAAATAAAAGCCTTCTCCTGCGGGAGAAGGGGGACCGCGTCAGCGGTGGATGAGGAGTCACCTTTGTATTGAATGACACCTCATCCGTCAGCCTTCGGCTGCCACCTTCCCCCACCGGGGAAGGCAAAAAAGCAGTCTTTTTTCCGGTTATAAAGCCAAACTCCCACAAGCCGTATGTAATGGTTTGCGGGAGTTTTTCGTTAAAATATTTTCCCGCG
>CAYWVC010000047.1:0-10662 GCA_964461635.1 uncultured Lachnospiraceae bacterium | reverse complement strand
ACGACCCGTGATAATAAATTTTGGATAACCTCACTTCTATAAGGACGTTTCCCCCCCAATCGGTAGGGACCGGCGTCCTCGACGGTCCGAAATAATCAATTTTGGCAGAGAACGCTTGTGTCAGCAAAAGAAGCGATTATTGACCTAAGGGAATTTCACTGCCATCGGTGTTCATTAAATTCACGCGGACGAGAGGCTCCCTCCGGGAGGGAGCTGGCGCCGAAGGCGACTGAAGGAGCCCGCGTTATAATGCTTTTATGTTTGCGAACGATATAAAAAGGAGAACAAACTCTTTAACTTACCCAATGTTCCGCACAAAATATCGCGGCTGATCCAAACCGATCGGTTCGCAGGCTCCCTTCGTCACGCTGCGCGTGACACCTCCCTCCCGGAGGGAGGCTCTTACGGGAGCGTCGCTCGGCGTAATACCGTTTTCGCTTTTTATTTTGGCGATAGAGGCAATCTCTGCCAAAATTTGTTATTGCGGGCGGCTGATAGCCGCCCCTACGGATTGGGAGTGTAAAGGTCATCATAGAAGTGGGGTTGACCAAAATTTGATGACAGGTTAACCGTCAACACTTTTGTAAAAACGTTGCCTGCCGCGTGGGGAGTTGGCAACAACGACCAAGCGGGCGGGCAAGCCCGCTCCCAATTCTCGCGGTTTATCCTCTGAAACCGTTTATCATCACCCGAAACAATACTTTTGTTAAATCGAACGCTTGTTAGTGTTCCTCACTCTTAGCAAAAATGGGTTTAAATTCTTTGAAGGGGGTTCGGGGGAAACTTTCTTCTAAGAAAGTTTCCCCCGAGCTTTCGTATCGTCATCTCCCGTCGCATCCGCGCTTTCGTTTTTTGCGTTTTTTGCAAGTTTTGCGGGTCGGACTTGCAAAATCAGCAAAGGAAGATTGGGCAAATTTGTGCGCGCAAAAAAATGAAAAAAGGTCAAAAACGGGCGTTTTAGGCTTCTCGGTTCAAAAAAATTGATCGTTTTCGGCTTTTTGATTACTTTTTTGAATAAGAAAAGTTTGGAAAAAGAATGAAAACCACTTGACAGCAACTTGCAAAAGCGATATAATAAACAATACCAACCTCCGCGGGGAGCCGTACAGATGCGGCGGAGCCCGGGATGACTTTCATATTTTTTATAAGGAGAGATAACCATGAAACGCAAAAGCACAGTTGCAATCGTTCTGTTGCTGGTGTGTGCCGTGATGCTGCCGATGCTCGCATCGTGCTCGTCCTGCTCGAACACACCCGGTCCGAACGATTCAAAATCCTACGTTTATAAGGATGCGGTCGTGGCACTGCCCACAAACTGGAACCCGCATACCTACCAGACCGAGACCGACTCGTATCCGGACACCTTCCTGCGCACCGGACTCTACGGCTTCGTCTTCAATGACGCGCTCCATCCCTCGTCGGTTGAGGGAGTCGACGATTTCGCCGGCTACGCGATCATTCCCGAGATGGCAGCCGATTTCCCGGTCGACGTGACCGAGCAGATCAAGGCTCTGGATAACAACAAGTTCGGCATTCCCGCATCGGCGACCTCGGGCTACGCTTACACCATTAAGCTGAACCCGGATGCCAAGTGGGAGGACGGCACGCCCATCAATGCCGACACCTACGTTTATTCTATGCAGAAGCTGCTCGACCCCGAGTTGCTCAACTACCGCGCTACCGATTACTATTCCGGCAGCTTTTGTATTGCGGGTGCGGAGGGCTATGCCAACTCCGGCGCGACCAAGCTGGTCGACAACGGCGTCTCCTATAAGTACACCCTTGCCGATCTGACGAAGGGCTCGGACGGTCAGTACGTCACCAAAGAGGGCTTCAAGGTCTACATCGGTCTTGACTTCGCTCTCGATCACCTTGACGATTACGGTCTTAAGGCTTACGTTGATGCATACGGCTCGGCGTATTTTGACACCACCAACTGGGAGACCCTCGTTGCGAAACTGGACGACGACGGCGTTATCCCGCTGACCGACGAGAACTACGCGCTCTTCCTCCCCGTTATCACCGGCAACCCCGCGTGGAACGAGACCGAGGCGGATGCCCCCAGCTACTTCGCGGTCAAGAAGGAGTACCCGGTCGTCACCTACGACACCGTCGGACTTTATAAGTCGGGCGACTACGAGATCACCATGGTGCTCAGCAAGTCGCTTACCGACTTCTACCTGCTCTACGCCCTTACCGGTAACTGGATAGTCAAGCAGGACCTCTACGAGGCGGGTCTGTCCCAGGACGAGAACGGCGTATGGTCGAGCAGCTACAACTCCGACGTGGCTTCCACCAGCTCCTACGGTCCCTACAAGCTCGTCGACTACGTGAAGGACAGCTCGATGAGATTTGAGAGAAACGAGAATTGGTACGGCTACACCGACGGGCAGCACAAGTATATCGATCCCAGCGACGGTAAGACCTACGATATGTATCAGACGACCGCGATCACGACTCAGCAGGTAGCCGAGGCTGCGACCCGCAAGAATATGTTCCTGAAGGGTCAGCTTATGGGCTACGGCTTGCAGTCGGACGATTTCGCTCAGTACAGAAACAGCGACTACACCTACTTCACCCCGAGCGAGACGATATTCTTCTTCATCTTCAACGGTTACCTTGAGGCAATACAGGAAAGAGAAGCCAACGCCGGCTTCGATAAGACGAAGAACGACCTTGAGACGATGACCCTGACCTCCTTCCGCAAGGCGGTCGCCGTCACCTACGACAAGGAAGCGCTCTGCACCGCGATCCAGCCTTCGCGCTCGGGCGGCTACGGCATCATCGGAAACAACTATATATACAATCCCGAAACGGGTGAGAAATACCGCGATACCGATTACGCAAAGCAGGCTCTGTGCGACTTCTACTCGGTTGACACGTCGAAGTACGCAAGCCTTGACGAGGCGGTAGCCTCCATCACCGGTTACGACCCCGAGGCGGCAAAGGTGCTCTACACGCAGGCGTTTAACGAGGCGCTTGAGAAGGGCTACATCACCTCCGCCGACGGCAAGACCTGCGACCAGACGATAGAGATCACCTACTCCATCTCCGAATCAAGCACCTTCCAGACCAAGCTCATCAACTACCTCAACGAGAAGATGGCAGAGGTTACGGTGGGCACCCCGTTTGAGGGCAAGATCAAGTTCGTGGAATCAGCACCTCTCGGCGATCCGGGCTGGGCTGACGCCATAAAGGCGGGCACGACCGACGTCGTTCTCGGCGGTTGGTCGGGATCGGCTCTTGACCCGTACGGTCTGACCGACCTCTACTGCAACCCGAGCAACGCATACGACGCCGCTTGGTTCGACGCGACGAAGGTCACGATGACCGCGACGGTCAACGGCGAGGAGCTCACGATGACTATGTATCAGTGGTCGGATGCCCTTAACGGCACGACCGTGACGGTCAACGGCAAGGAGTACAACTTCGGCTACGGCTTTGCCGACGACAATACCCGACTCTACATCCTCTCGAAGATAGAGGGCGTAATTATGCAGACCTACGACTATATTCCTATGATTCAGGACGCGAGCGCAGCTCTGCTTTCGAAGCAGGTGTACTACGTCGTGGAGGAATATACCTCGGTTATGGGCCGCGGCGGCATTGCCTATATGAAGTACAACTACGACGAGACCGAATGGGCGGAGTACGTTGCATCGCAGGGCGGAGAGCTCACGTACTGAGTTCACGCGCCGCAAAACGGTAAAAGCACCGAATAATTAACCGTTACCGGGACGGCTGTTTTTCAGCCGTTCCGGTATGCGGGTATATTACAGGGGGGAGCTCCGGAACCGGGGATCCCCGATATTGCCCGTTTGCCGAACGCGATTCGGCGGTATTTCCTATGGCAACAATATGCCGCGCGACAGAGCGGGGCAGCGACTGTTGCCACGGGAAATGCCGGGACGGCAAGTCCGACGGCAAAAGCAGAACAACGAGAATTCAGCCGCACGGCGGCGGAACGGAGACCTTTTATGTCAAGCTTAAAATACGCACTGCAACGGATTGCGCTGATGCTTATGACACTCTTTATCATAACGCTGATATGCTTCGTGCTCATAAGAATGCTCCCGATGCCATCCCTGCCGATCGGTGACCCGCACACCGCGATCATCGAGGCTAAGCGAGAGGCACTCGGATATAACAAGCCCTACCTCGTGCAATTCGGTATCTTTCTGAAGAACGTTATCACGAAATTCGACTGGGGCATCAGCGATTCGCTGTATATAGGGCAGGACGTCGTTACCCTCTTCTTTGAGAAGCTGCCGGCAACGATGCTTGTGAACCTGTATTCCATACTGCTGAGCATACCGATCGGAATCGTGCTCGGTATCTTCGCGGCGCTGAAGAAGAATACGTGGTTCGATCATATCATATCAACGGTAACGATGGTGGCAATATCGGTGCCGTCCTTTGTGTACGCCTTCCTGATCCAATATATACTTGCGTACAAGCTCGGGTGGTTCCCGTTCCTCTTCGGCACGACGGTGAACGGACAACCCCTCGGAAGCGGCGTGTCGTACTTTGCTCCGCAGTATTTCTGGAGTATGCTGCCCGCGGTGCTGGCGCTCTCCTTCGGCGTTATCGCAAGCTTTACCCGCACGACCCGCGCCGAGCTCACCGAGGTGCTGACGAGCGAGTTTATGCTCCTTGCGCGGACGAAGGGCTTGACGAAGACGCAGGCGACCGTCCGCCACGCGATGAAGAACTGTATGGTGGTCGTACTGCCCTCCATTTTCGGTGAATTTATAGGAATTATGTCGGGCTCGCTGATCATAGAGCGCATATTCTCGGTCCCCGGGGTCGGGCAGCTCTATCTGAATTCGATAACCGCACGCGACTACCCGATGTTTATGATGCTGACGGTCTTCTACACCGTCATCGGGCTGGCGGCAAGCATCGTCGTGGATATCAGCTACGGATTTATCGATCCGCGTATCCGCGTCGGCTCGAAAAAATAAGCGGGGAAGGGAGCTTTTACAATGGATAATAATAAATTTGAGAAGGATTACGGTCATATCCCCGCCGAGATGTTCGAATTCGCGCAAAAGGACGCCGTTATCCACGATAAGAAGCTGGCAACGAAGTCGCGCGGGTACTTTGCCGACGCGATGCTGAGGTTCAAGAAGAACAAGTCGTCGGTCGTTGCGGCGGTGATTATCGGGTGCCTCGTGCTCTTTGCGATCATCACGCCGATCGTGTCAAGCTACACCCTTGACGACAAGGACAACGTGTACGTCAATATGCCGCCCTTCCTGCCCTCGTTTGCCGAGAAGAAGAGCGTGCTGTTCAGCGGCAGTAACCGCGTGGACTTAAGTCAGGCTCAGCTTGATTCGCTGAACGCGATATACCTTGAGACCGGGCGCGATCCCGTGATCCGCATCGTCGGCGAAAAGACGGTTGAGGAGCAGGAGCGCGGGCAGACGGTGCAAAAGAAATTCTACGAGGTGGAGAAAAACACCTACTACGCAATAGGTATAAGATATCAGAATATGTCCTACGATGAGTTCCGTAAGCTTCAGGAATATCAGAACGAGACGGGACTGCAGATCATATATCCCTACGTCAGATCGCAGGATATAGAGGATATTACCGATAACGCCAACATCTGGTATAAGGTTAAGGATGCGAAGGGCAATCCGCTCTACGATGCCGACGGAAATCTGATCCCGGCATATTCGACCGACGCAGCTGTGGCGGGACCGGTGGAATATAACAGCCTTCGGATCGAGGGCGACGACGGCTCGTATATTTACAGCGAGGCAAAGTCGGGCGCGGTCCGTTGCCGCGTGGATTACTATAACTACTACCGTTATCTGAACGGCGGACGCGAGCCCTCCTTCATTATGGGCACGAATTCGATGGGGCAGGACCTCTGCACCGCCATCGGAATCGGCGCGCGCTTTTCGCTCATCTTCGCGGTGGTCGTATCGGCAATAAACCTTACGATCGGCGCAATATACGGCGCGATACAGGGCTTTTACGGCGGGGCGATCGACCTTGTGCTCGACCGTATCGCGGATATCCTCTCGGGGGTGCCGTTTATCGTCGTTGCAACGCTTTTCCAGCTTCATCTGGCGCAAAAGGTCGGGACCGTGGTATCATTCCTGTTCGCATTCGTCCTGACGGGCTGGATCGGTATGGCGTCGCTGACCCGTCAGCAATTCTATCGCTTTAAGAATCAGGAGTTCGTCTACGCGGCAAAGACCCTCGGCGCCTCGGATTGGCGGCTGATGTTCAAGCACATATTCCCGAACTCGCTCGGCACGATAGTCACAAGCTGTGCGCTCGTGATCCCGGGGGTAATAAGCTCGGAGACGAACCTCACCTACCTCGGCATCGTAAACCTTTCGGAATTTGCGGGAACGACCATAGGCGTTCTGATGTCGGAGGGGCAGTCGGTGCTGACCACCTCGCCGCACGCGATATTCTTCCCGGCAATTTTCATATCGCTTCTGATAATCTCGTTCAACCTGTTCGGTAACGGACTCAGAGATGCGTTCAATCCGTCGACGAGAGGAGTTGAGGACTGATGGCGGAGAAAAAACTTGAGGTAAAGAACCTCACCGTATCCTTCCGCACGGCAAACGGAAAGCTCCAGGCGGTGCGCGGCATTGATTTTGATCTTTATAAGGGCGAAACGCTCGCCATAGTCGGCGAATCGGGCTCCGGGAAGTCGGTCACGTCGAAGGCGATCCTCGGTATCCTCGCGGGTAACTCTATCGTGGAGGGCGGCGAGATCGTATACGACGGCAAGGACCTTCTGAAGCTTTCGGAGGCGGAGTTCCACCGCATACGCGGCGACAAGATCGCAATGATCTTTCAGGACCCTATGTCCAGCCTTGACCCCATCGTCAAGATCGGCAGACAGCTGACCGAGGCAATGGTGCTCAAGGGCAAGGCGAGACAGCGCGAGAGCAGGATGCTCTTCAACTCTTACCTTGAATGTCTGCGCCTCAATATGATCGAGGCCATCGCGGGGAACGACGCGAATAAGGCAAACGAGCTGACCCGTAAATGCAAGAATTTTGACAAATTCGAATACAAGCACCTTGACCTTGAATCGGAATATAACCGCCACCGCTCGGCGGCAAGCGACGCCGCCGACGATATCGGCGCGCTGACCTTTGAGATGAGCAAGCGCGGGGCGAAGGACGTGACCTACCGCGTCAACAAGATCGTGCGCGAGGCAAAGCTCTCGATAGGCAAGTACGTCGTTGACGAGAGGGAGGACGAGCTGCGCTCGCTGATCCCGAGCGTAAAATCGGCTCTGACAGCCGACCGACGGGCGAAGGACGGCTCCTACGCCTCGACCGCAAGCGTTCTGACCGCGATCGGCAAGATTTTAAAAGAAGCAACCGAGAAGGAAAAGCCGAACTTCTTCGCTATGGGCTACTATATGACCTTCTCCGCGGATCCGTTGCCCGATATGCCCGTGGCAGAGCTCAACGCCTTTATGCGCAGATACCTTGACGAGCAGTTTATGCTCGACTTTATAGACGATGCCAAGCGCGGGATCATCCATTCGGCGGAAAAGTCAAGGGCGCTCAAGGAGGAAGCGGTAAGGATCATAAGATCCGAGCGAAGCGTCTTCCTTGACGGGGAACCGAAGATAGGTCCGTGGCTTGCCGCGGCAGATCGGATGAAGGCGGCGGTGGATGCCTCGATCGACCCGCTTGAACGGGTGAAGGACGGCGTGGCATACACCTTCGGCGGCTCATTGCGGGCGTCGATAGAGCTCTACTTTGCCTCGATAGAGAAAAACCGTCGCGAGGCGGCGCGCTATGAAAAGGAAAAGGCGGCGTACGACGCAAAGGTCGCACGCGGCAAGACCCCCGAAAAGGAGGTCGTTCCCGCCTCGATCACCGACCTTGAGGAGGCTAAGAACGATATCCTTCGCAAGCTCGACCGCGTGACCGAGCATTACTCCGAGCAGCTGGAGAGCTACTCCTCCCGCGATTTCGACGCCGAGACGGTGGCTATGATCGACTTTTTGAAGGAGAACGCCTCGGGCGTGGTCAACAAGATCACGAAGAGCATAGCGAAGGCGCGCGCCATCAAGCTGATGGAGGAGGTCGGAATCTCCGAGCCGCGTAAGAGATACAATCAGTATCCCTTCGAATTCTCGGGCGGTATGCGGCAGAGGATAGTCATAGCCATCGCGCTGGCCGCCGACCCGGATATACTGATCTGCGACGAGCCCACGACGGCGCTTGACGTGACCATCCAATCGCAGATACTTGAGCTCATCAATAAGCTGAAGCGTGAGCGACAGCTCTCGATAATATTCATCACGCACGACCTCGGCGTCGTGGCAAATATGGCTGACCGCATCGCGGTTATGTATGCGGGAAAGATCGTGGAATACGGCACGGCGAACGACGTGTTCTATCACTCGGCGCATCCGTACACGTGGGCGTTGCTTTCGTCAATGCCCGACCTTGACACGGGTGACAAGCTCGATTCGATCCCGGGCACGCCGCCCCTGATGGTCTACCCGCCGAAGGGAGACGCCTTCGCCGAGCGGAATAAGTACGCTATGAAGATCGACTTTGAGCGCCAGCCGCCGCTCTTCCGCATCTCCGATACCCATTACGCGGCAACGTGGCTGCTTCATCCCGATGCGCCCCACGTCGATCCGCCGAAGACCGTCACCGACAGAATCGAAAGAATGAAGAACAGGAGGCAGGATGACTATGGCAACGGATAAGAACAGCAGCGAGGTCCTCTTGCGCGTAGAGCATCTTTGCCAATATTTCGGCGGCACCAAGGCGGTCGATGACGTGAGCTTTGAGATAAAAAAGGGCGAGGCATTCGGCCTCGTCGGGGAATCGGGCTGCGGCAAGACAACGACCGGGCGCTCGATCATAAAGCTCTACAATATCACGGGCGGCGACATATATTTCAAGGGCATCCGCATCGCCGCGGGCTCGCTGGGATATAAAAAGCAGCTTGCCGACGTAAAGGAAGAATATCGCGAAAAGATCGCCAACGCATCGGCTGAGGAACGCGAAGGACTCAAGCGCGAGCTTAAAGCCAAGACCGCGGAGATAAGCCGCGAGCTTCGCCGCGCGAAGTACGATCAGAAGCACTGCGACCGGATCTATCAGCGCCGTCAGACGCTTGCGGTCAGGGAGAAGTACGCCCCGTTGCTTGCGGCAGACGAAAAGAATGCCGAGCTCCGCCGCGAGTACCGCGCCGAGCTGAAAAAGGCAAAAAAGACCAAGCTCGTGACCCAGATACAGATGATCTTTCAGGATCCGATAGCCTCGCTCAATCCGCGTATGACTGTGCGTGAGATCATTTCGGAGGGACTTGTGATCCGCGGTGAGCACAACCGTGAGGAGATCAACCGCCGGGTCTACGAAATGCTTGACCTCGTCGGGCTCGTCAGTGAGCACGCCGACCGATATCCGCACGAATTCTCGGGCGGTCAGCGTCAGCGCATAGGCGTGGCTCGGTCGGTCATTATGAACCCGGAACTGATAATAGCGGACGAGCCGGTATCGGCGCTCGACGTGTCGGTGCAGGCGCAGGTTATCAACCTGCTGAACGACCTGCGCGACCGTCTCGGGCTTACGATCCTCTTCATTGCGCACGACCTTTCGGTGGTGAAATACTTCTCCGACCGCATAGGCGTTATGTATTTCGGAAAGATGGTCGAGCTTGCCGACTCCGATGAGCTCTTCCGCCATCCGTTGCATCCGTACACGCGCTCGTTGCTGTCGGCGATACCCTTGCCCGACCCGGAATATGAGAAATTAAGGACGAGAATAGAGTATAATCCGTTGGCAGAGCACGACTATTCGACCGACAAGCCCTCAATGAGGGAGGTCGCCACAGGGCACTTCGTCTACTGTAACGACGCCGAGTATAAGAAGTACAAGGCGATCCTTGCCCGCAACGATGGCTGATACGGGAAAGCGTGACGGCAAGCGCGGCGGGGGATCAAGCCTGATCTGGGCTTTGCCGACCCTCGCCGTGCTGACCGTCGCGATGCTCTTCGTCACCGACGTTTTCGGTGCCGAAAGCACCGCCGAGGTCTTTGAACGGCTGTGCGACGTCTTCTTTGTCCCCGGCGTGCTCCTTGCGAGCTTCGGCGGACTGAGCTTTGTCGCGTCAAGGGGCGGGTTCGATACCGTGACCTACCTTTTTACGAACTTTTCGCTCCATTCGCTGATGCCGACGAAACAAAAGAAAAAGTACGAGAGCTACTACGACTATAAAACGGCAAAGGACGAGCGTGGCAGAACGTGGTTCCCGCAGGTCCTGATCCTCGGCGGCGCGTCGATCGCCTTGAGCGTGGTAATGCTGATTATCTCGCTGTGCGTTTGAAAATAAACAAAAGCTCGGGGGAAACTTTCTTAAAAGAATACAAAAGCGTGGGGAAACCTTCTTAGAAGAAGGTTTCCCCACACCCCTTCGAAGAATTTAAACAATTTTTTGCTAAGGGTGAGGGACACAGAAAAAGTATCGCTTTAGCAAAAACTATCGTTTCAGGTGATGATGAACAAATTCGGTGAACAAACCGCGAGAATTGGTCGCGGGCTTGCCCGACCCTTATCCCGCGAGCAATGCTTCGATTTCTTTGCGCTGCTCTTTCGACTCGTAAACGGTTGCATTGAACCATTTGCTTTCGACGAAATCTTCTTCAAAGGC
>CAYWVC010000046.1:0-10669 GCA_964461635.1 uncultured Lachnospiraceae bacterium | reverse complement strand
TTGGTGCCGGCGGCGGGGGTCGAACCCGCACGGTGTTGCCACCAACGGATTTTGAGTCCGTCAAGTCTGCCAATTCCATCACGCCGGCGTGCTCCCTATTATATCACAAGGCGTATGGAATTGTCAAGACTTTGCGGCACCTATTTTTACATTTTTACCGCATCTGCGGCGGTCACTTTCTGTAATAAACGTAATACACGATCAGTGTACGGTCCTCGCCCCCGTGCTCCTTATCGGGACCGCCGACGATCACGCCGTCCTTCGACAGCAGCTCCGACGCGCGCAGATCACATATATCGGTACGGAAAAGTATGTCCTGCGATGCGAAAACAATAAGCTCACCGTCCCTGATCGCCATAGCTCCGTCACGGCCGACGACCTCGTCAACGTTATCCTTTCGCTCGGTCACGTACCTGACGTGATGTCCGACGATACGCTCTGCCATATCCCGGCGATATGCGTAACTGTCGGGGTCCTTTTTCTTTTTGCCAAACCACAGCATTACGTGTCCTCCTCCAATATCAGCACCGAATCCGCCTCGACTGCGACGCAATCGCAAAATACTTTTCCGGTTAAGGCATCGCGCCAACGCCCGTCAAGCGCAAGCTCGGTCGGATAATTTCGGGCGGCAATCACGACGACCCGATCACCGGGCACAGTACGCTCATAGGCGATATAATGCTCACCGTGCTCAAGAATCGAAAAGTGCCCGCCCGCGAAGGCTTGATGGCGCGATCTTATCTCGCCGAGCAAGCGATAATGCGCCAAAAGTGCTTTATCCTCCCGCCCCCAAGGGAATGGTCTGCGGCAGAACGGATCGCGGTAGCCCTCCATCCCGACCTCATCCCCATAGTACACCGACGGGAAGCCAAACACCGTGTACTGTATCGCCGATGCTATCTTAAGGAGCCGCACCGCACGCGCCCGTTGATCGGCAGTCATCGTCTTGAGCGACAGCTCCCTGTTGGAGCACCCGTCCCCGGGATCGCCCCCGAGCACCGTCAATATACGCTCGGTGTCGTGTGTGCCGATGATATTCATAAGGGAATCGCAAGTACACCTCGGATAGGACCCGTATATTTCGGTAAGTACGTCGTAAAGAGCCTCGGCGTTGCCCTCCTCGCCGACAAAGGCCACGATGCCGTTTCGCAGGGGGTAGTTCATCACGCTGTCAAGCTGCAGCCCGCGAAGGTATCTTCGCCGCGCACCGTACGCGACCTTGTCGGCGGCATTCTCCCAGACCTCACCGATGATCAGTGCCCGGTCGCCCGCGGCTTCCTTGACCGATCGACGGAATTCATCCAAAAATTCATCGCTCAGCTCGTCCGCCACGTCAAGACGCCATCCGGAGATGCCTTTTCTTACGTAACTCGCACCGATGCCGTCGCGCGACGTAAAAAAACTCCGGCAGTCGGCATTGCCGTGATCCAATTTGGGAAGGATGCGGATCCCCCACCAGCATTCGTACTCCTCGCCCCCGCTTTTGAAGCGATACCAATCACGGTACGGTGACTCGGGATCGCCATACGCGCCTCCGCCGTAATTACCGTATCGGTCAAAATATCGGCTGTCGTCGCCCGTGTGATTGAACACGCCGTCAAGGATCACGCGGATTCCCTTCTCCCCGGCTTTTTTCAGCAAATGCTCAAATGCGACGTCTCCGCCAAAGCCGCCGTCGACCCGTAAATAATCCCCGGTGTCGTACTTATGATTCGACGCCGCCTCAAATACGGGACTGAGATATATGACATTAACGTTCAGCGATTTAAGGTAATCTAATTTTTCGGCAACACCCCAAAGATTTCCGCCGAAAAACACATTATTGCTAACGTCCGCCCCGGGATATTCCGCATACTGCGGTATGCCCCCGTTCCAATCGCCGTCGATAACGGCGTCACGCCGATAGCCGACCTCACCGTCGCCGCGGCAAAAACGGTCGACGAAGATATGATACATCGTCGCGCCGCGAACCCAATCGGGCGTAGTGTAATCTTCCCTATATATCAAAAGGCGAAATCGGTATTCGGAATTCCTTACGAGCTCAAAATCGACGTTATTGACCGACGACGCAAAAAGAGTATCCTCGCCGTTTGGAAAAACGAAGGTATAATAGAGCAACCCGTCCGCGTTGCCGAGCAGCTCGGACGGTTCAATGCTTGCTTCAAAAGTATCGTACGCACCGTCGCCGTCGGAAAATGTAAACCGCACGTCCCGATCGGCGCCCCCGTCGGGGGCGATACGCAATACCGGTGCCGCGGAAGCAAAGCTCCGCGGCATCCGTATTTTGAACGTCAAACTCTCCGACGACGGGAAGGCTCCGTACTCGGACACGTCGGTGCCGCGCACGTACTTGAATATTTTAATGCCGTTTAACGTCCCGCTCATTTTTTCTTATTCGATCCGAGGCTCACGGGCTGTATATGCCAGACGTTCTCGGCATAATCGCGTATACTCCTGTCTGCGGCGAAGAAGCCCGAGGCGGCAATATTGATCAGCGACTTTCTATTCCAAGCCTCGCGGTCGCGGTAATCCGACGTCATACGTCCGTGCGTCCGTTGATAGGAATCAAAATCCGCAAGGCACATATACGGATCTGCCACACCGTGCCCCGAGAGCAGGTAATTTGATATCCCGCTGAACGACTGACCCGCAAATCCGGTGTTGAGATAGTTTACTATCCTTGCAAGCTTTTCGTTTTTCAGGCAATAGCTCGCCGCATTGTAGCCCTGAAGCCAAAGATCGTTTACCTCGGCACACGAGAGCCCGAAAATATACATATTATCGTTCCCCGCCGCCGCGAGCATCTCGGCGTTCGCACCGTCAAGCGTGCCGACCGTCAACGCGCCGTTCATCATAAGCTTCATACATCCGGTGCCGCTTGCCTCCTTGCCGGCAAGCGAGATCTGCTCGGAGATCTCGGCAGCGGGCACAAGTGCCTCCGCCATCGTCACGTTGTAATCCTCCAAGAACACAAGGCGAAGCTTTTCCCTAATCCGCGGATCCTGCTCGATATCCTTGCCGATAAAGCACAGGAGCCTGATGATCTCCTTTGCCATCTGGTAGCCCGCCGCGGCTTTGGCTCCGAAGATATAGGTCTGCGGATAGATATCAAGATTCGGATCGTCCTTGAGGTCAAGGTATATGCCAATAATATTCAAGGCGTTCAACAGCTGACGCTTGTATTCGTGAAGGCGCTTGACCTGAACGTCAAATATCGAATGGGTATCTATCGCAATACCCGTTCTGCCGTACAGTATCGAAGCAAATCTCTTCTTGTTATTATGCTTGATCGCCCTCAGACGTGAGAGGACCTCCGTGTCGGACTCGAATTTGCGGAATTCGATAAGGCTCTCCGGATTCTTTCGGTAATCCCTGCCTATCGTCTCGTCAAGCAAGGCGGCAAGCTCGGGATTTGAATAGCACAGCCAACGGCGATGAGCGATGCCGTTCGTGATATTGGTAAATTTCTGCGGGGTCATACGGCTGAAGTCCTTAAACACCTGCTCCCGCAATATCTGCGAATGGAGCTTTGACACCCCGTTCACCGTATGCGAGCCGATGACCGAAAGATTTGCCATTTTGACCTGATTGTAGCTTAAGACCGCCATATTCGAAATGCGGTTCCAATTTCCCGGGAAGGCGTTCCACGCCTCACGGCAAAAGCGCTCGTTGATCTCACGTATGATCTGATATATTCTCGGGAGCTTAAGCTTGAACAGATCCTCATTCCACGTTTCAAGTGCCTCGGGCATTACCGTATGGTTGGTATACGACACGGTACGTGTCACGTAGTCCCACGCCTTGTCCCACGGGAAATAATATTCGTCTATGAGTATTCGCATAAGCTCGGGGATGCAAAGTGCCGGATGGGTATCGTTGATATGAATAGCCACCTTGTCGGGGAGGTTCTCAAGCGTACCGTACACCGCCATATGGTCGCGAATAATGTTTTGCACCGACGCGGACACAAGGAAATACTGCTGTGTCAGGCGAAGCAGCTTGCCCTCGTAATGGTTGTCGGAGGGATACAGCACCTTTGAGATGATCTCGGCATTGGTGTTGTCCTCCACCGCCTTCATATACTGCCCCTGAGTAAACAGACCCATATTGAAGTTGGTTATGTCGCGGGCTCGCCACAGGCGCAGCTGCCCGACCCCCGAGCTGTCGCCGCCCGAGATCATCATATCGTAAGGCACCGCCTCCACTGTATCGCAGTCCTCGTAAGAGATCTCGCACCTTCCGCTCTCGTTCCAATATTCGCGCACGTGCCCGCCGAAGCGAACGTTGAAGGTCCTGTCGGTCCTCGGTACAAGCCAGACCTCGCCCCCCGGCAACCATATATCGGGGAGCTCCACCTGTATACCGTCAACGATCTTCTGCTTGAAAAGCCCGTATTCGTAGCAGATGGAAAAGCCGATCGCGGGATAGTCGAGCGATGCCAACGAATCCATATAGCACGCGGCAAGCCGCCCGAGCCCACCGTTACCGAGCCCCGCGTCGGGCTCACATTCGTACAGTGTATCAAGGTCAAAGCCCAAGCTTCGCAATGCCTTCGCATATTTTTCGGCAAGCCCGAGGTTTGACAGGTTGGTCTTCAACGACCGACCGAGCAAAAACTCCATACACATATAATAAACGCGCTTAGCACCGCGTTTATTTACCTCGTTACGGAATTTTATTCTTTTTTCCACAAGGAGGTCCCTTACCGTCATAGCGGTAGCCTTATACATCTGCTCGACGGTTGCTTCCTTTGCGGATATGCCCATCGAACGCGACAGACGGGTAGATATCTCTTCTTTAATATCCTTTATTTCGGGGTTCAAATTCATTTCTTTTATATATCCTTTAAAAATATTATTCAAAGCGAGGAATAAAGCTCAACGTACTTTTTCGCCGAGCTGTCCCACGAAAAGTCCTCCGACATAACCTTCGTGATAAGTGCCTTGCGCCGCTTGATATCGTGCCAAAGCTCGTTGGCGGCGCATATGCGGTCGAAAAGTTCGTCCTCGCTGTAATTGGCAAAGGTGAAGCCGTTTCCCTGTACTGCGCCGTCCTGCTCCCAATATCCCTTTATGGAATCGTACAGTCCCCCGGTCTCACGCACGACGGGGATCGCGCCGTACCGCGACGCTATCATTTGCGACAGTCCGCAGGGCTCACTGCGCGACGGCATAACGAAGATATCCGCGGCGGCATATATCTGCCGCGAGAGCTCCCGGTTATAGCTTATGAGCGCCCTCATCTTGCCCGGATAGCGTTGCTCAAGCTCGGTGAAAAAGCTCTCGAAGCGAGCCTCTCCCCGCCCGAGCACGACGAACTGAACATCAAGCTCCAGCATCCTTTGTGCCACCGTAGCAACGAGATCCAAGCCCTTATGCGCAGCCAAGCGGCTCACAATGGCGATCATCGGAGCATCCGTGCGTTGCGGCAACCCGACGCGGCGCTGAAGATCAAGCTTGCAATCCGCCTTGCCGCCGATCGCGGAGGCTCTGTTATAATTCTGCACGAGCGCCGGATCCTTTCGGGGGTTGTAATAATCGTAGTCTATTCCGTTCAATATCCCGCAAAGCTTCCCCGCATTGCGGTTCAGTATTGCCGACAGACCGTGAGAATATTCGTCGCCCCTGATCTCCTCAGCGTACCTCGGACTGACGGTGGAGACGCGGTCGGCGCACTCTATCGCCGCCTTCATAAGGTTTATGCAACCGTCGTATTCCACAAGGCAACGGTCGGCTTCGTCAAGTCCGAAAACGTCACCGAGAATGGAAAAATCATATTTGCCCTGATACTCGATATTATGGATGGTAAAGACCGTCTTTACACTCTCCAAGCCCTTGACCGAGCGATATTTACGGTTCAGATATACGACCGACAGCGCAGCTTGCCAATCGTGCGCGTGAATGACATCCGGCTTCCACGTTGAACGGCAAAGGTACTCAAGCACCGCAGTACAGAAGAAAGCATATCGCTCCCCGTCGTCATATTCGCCGTAAAGCCCGCGGCGCTTGAAGTAGTATTCGTTGTCCACGAAGTAATACGTTACCCCGTCCTTTTCAAGCGAATAGATGCCGCAATATTTTTTCCGCCAGGCAAGGTCGACGTAAAATATCGCCTCCTCCGTCATCTTCTCCCGCCATTCGGAAGATATGACCGAATAAAGCGGCATAATAACGCGAACGTCCAAATTTCTCCTGTCGGATGCCTTTATCGCCGCGGGGAGGGATCCGAGCACGTCGCCAAGTCCGCCGGTGGCGGCAAACGGCATTACCTCCGCTCCCACGAACAGTATTTTTTTCATCTGCTTAATTTCCTTTCAGTATAAGTGCGAGGGTGTCATACCATTATACCCTTGCCGATAAAGAACGGCATCGTCTCGTGACCCGACAGCCGACGCGAATCGTTTACAACCACGTTCTTATCCGAGATAACGCAGTTAAGATCGGATCCGGCACCGACGAACGTGTCCTGCATCAGAACGGAATTTCTTACGGTCGCGCCCTTCTCTACCCTGACACCGCGGAACAGAATGGAGTTTTCCACCGTACCCTCGATTATACAGCCGTCGGCTATAAGCGAGTTCGATATCCTCGCACTGCCCGCGTAGCGCGTGGGCGGCGAATTCCTCACCTTCGTCAGTATCGGACGGTCGGCAATGCCGAAAAGGTCGCGTCGGGCATCGGGGTGAAGGAGCTTCATACTGCTTTCAAAATAGCTTGCCAATGAGCCGACGAGAGAATAGTATCCGTCGTACCTGTAAACCATAATACGCGCCCGCGCGGCGTTTCTTGCAACTATATCGCGGTAAAACGAGGTGTATCCGTGCGCCGAGGCGTCAAGCAGCATATTGGTAAGGAACTTTTTACCGAACACCATAATATTAAGGCTTATCTCGGCTTTCTTCCCGACACTGCCGGTATAATCCGCGACGTCGTACAAGCGGTTCTCGGTATCCGCCTTAACTACCTGAGTATCCGACGAAAGCGGATATTCGTCGGGATTAAGTATTTTGGTGACGATAGTTATATCCGCATGAGTCCTCTCGTGATAACGAAGAACGTCGGCTATGTCCACGTTACATATTATATCACAGTCCGAGGTAATTATATAGTCCTCGTCACATCTTCCGATAAAATTCATAACTCCGAGCAAGGCTTCTATCCTCGTGGAATAAAGCTTTCTTGCCGCGGCGCTGTCGTATGCGGTGATGAACGGGGGAAGTATCTTGATCCCTCCCGAACGGCGGGCAAGATCCCAATCCTTTCCGGTGCCTATATGGTCAAGCAAGGATTGGTAATTATAGTGCGTTATTATCCCTATCTTCGATATACCGGCGTTTACCATTCCGGAGAGGGCAAAGTCAATCAACCTGTATTTTCCCCCAAACGGTACGCTGGCGATCGTTCTGATCCTTGTCAATTCCGGCAAGGATGCATCGTGAATATTCGAAAAAATCAATCCTGCGGCAGTCATAAGTTCACTCCTTTATTATTCTGCGGAAACGATCGCCCCGGCGGGCACCGTGTCCCCGGGCTCCACGCGGACACCGCGTCCGATAACGGCTATCTCCGACGGATCCCTCGTGCTCTCACCGATCTTGGCTCCCGCACCTATCTCGCAATCGCTGTCAACGATCGCGCAATTGACGGTCGCCCCTTCCTTGACCGTCGTATTCTCCATTATCACCGAGTCCTTCACAAACGCGCCGTAAGCCACCTTGACCCCCGCGCCGAGAACCGAATTCCGCACGGTGCCGTAGATCTCGCATCCCTCGGTAATCACCGAATCCTCTACCCTTGCGCTGTCGCCGATATACTGAGGCGGAAGGGCGTAATGCCTTGAAAAGATACGCCAGCTCCGATCGTTCAGAACGAGCTTCGGCGACCGCCCGAGAAGGTCCATATTCGCCTCCCACAGGCTGCCGAGCGTGCCGACGTCCTTCCAATACCCGTCAAAGGCGTATGCATACATACGCTCACCACCGGCAAGCATAGCGGGAATAACGTTCTTTCCGAAGTCCTTCGACGAGTTCTCGTCCTTATCGTCCTCCCTCAGATAGTCGAACAGCTTATCCTTATTGAAGACGTAGATGCCCATCGACGCCTTCGTGCTGTCGGGCTCGCGGGGCTTTTCGGTAAATTTTACGATACGGTCCTCATCATCCGTGGTTATGATACCGAATCGGCTTGCCTCGGATAACGGTACGTCTATAACGGCAATGGTACAGTCGGCGTTGCGCTCCTTATGATACGCGATCATCTTAGAATAGTCCATCTTGTATATATGATCTCCCGAAAGGACGAGGACGTATTCCGGATCGTATCTTTCTATAAACTCCATATTCTGATATATCGCGTTGGCTGTCCCGCGGTACCAATCGGCGCGGGTGTGCCCCTGATACGGAGGAAGTATTTTCACCCCGCCGAAGGTCCTGTCAAGATCCCACGGCAGACCGTTCCCGATATAGTCGTTAAGAACGAGCGGCTGATACTGCGTGAGCACTCCGACGGTATCGAGCCCGGAGTTTACGCAGTTGGAGAGAGTAAAATCGATAATCCGATACTTGCCGCCGAAGGAAACGGCGGGCTTGGCGGTTTGTGTGGTCAAAGCGTACAGGCGGCTTCCTTGACCGCCCGCCAACAGCATAGCCACACACTCTTTTTTCTTGATCATACGATCCTCCGTAACGTTATTATTATTTTCAGATTTTTTGAAATATTACACAGCCAAACGGCGGAAGGACGACTTTAAGCAACGCCTTTTGCGACGCTGACGCGTCGGCACACAGTATCCCCGCGTTCTTGATCCCCGAGCCGCCGAATTCCGATGCCTCGGAATTGAATATCTCCCGATATTCTCCCGCCTCGGGCATCTCAATATAAAAGCTCTCGCGGGTGACGGGTGTAAAATTAAAGGCTATTACGAGTTCTTTTCCGCTCAGTGCCTTCCGTCTGAACACCGCAACGCTGATATCGTTCATATCCGGGTAGATCCACTCAAAGCCGTCGGGGGTGCAGTCCATCTCGTACAGCTCGGGGTGCGCAAGGTAAAAATGATTCAGCTCCGACACGTAGCTCTGCAAGCGCGAATGGCTGTCGTAATCAAGCAGGAACCATTCGATCTGCCCACCGAAATCCCATTCGCGGAACTGCCCGATCTCCTCGCCCATAAACGAGAGCTTTTTCCCGGGGAAGCAGGTGCGGTATGCCATAAAAAGTCTTGCCTGCGCAAACTTTGCGCCGTATTCCCCGGGCATCTTGTCGAGGAACGAACGCTTACCGTGCACAACCTCGTCGTGCGATATCGGCAGAATATATTTTTCGTTGAAGGAGTAGCATATCGGGAAATTGAGCTTCGTGTGATTTCCGCTCCGGAAATACGGATCGGTCTCAGCATAATTCAGGATATCGTTCATCCATCCCATATTCCACTTATAGGTGAATCCGAGTCCGTCGTTATCAAATCCGGTCACGTGCGACCAAGCCGTAGACTCCTCGGCGATCATCATAACGTCCGGATGATCACGTCCCATAACACCGTTCAGCTTCTTGAAAAAGGCGATAGCCTCCAGACAGCGGTTGTCTCCGTAAACGTTAGGAATCCATTCGCCGGGCTTTTTATCGTAATCCAGATAGAGCATAGACGCCACCGCATCGACTCTGAGTCCGTCGATATGAAATTGCTCTGCCCAGAACACGGCGTTGGAGATAAGGAAGCACTCAACCTCTTCCCTGCCGACGTCAAATCTCCTCGTGCCCCAGCCCGAATGCTCCATTCGGTCCTCACCCTGATACTCATAGGTGGGCTGTCCGTCAAATTCGTAGAGTCCGTGCGCGTCCTTCGGAAAATGTGCGGGCACCCAATCAAGGATCACTCCGATTCCGGCGTTGTGCATAGCGTCAACGAAGCCCTTGAAATCGTCGGGAGTTCCCCATCGCGAGCTCGGGGCGTAATATCCGCACACCTGATAGCCCCACGACCCGTCGTACGGATGCTCGGCGATCGGCATCAGCTCGATATGAGTATATCCCATTTTGCGAACGTAGGGTGCCAAAAGCGCGGCAAGCTCCCGATAATTCATCTGCTCCCCGTCGGGGCGCCGCCGCCACGAGCCGAGGTGAAGCTCGTAGATATTCAGCGGTTGCGAATAGACCCTCTCCATCCAACGCCGACGAAAGCTCAGCCATCCGCCGTCGGTCCATTCAAACGAGCCCGTATAGCACACCGACGCAGTCGCCGGGGGATGCTCAAAATACCGCCCGTACGGGTCGGACTTGTATAGCCGCTCTCCCGACGCGGTCTGTATCAGGAACTTGTACAGCTCCCTCTCCGAAAAGCGGTCCGCATCAAGTCGACTCTCCCAAATTCCGCCGTCGGTGATCCTCTCCATAGGCAAGGACAGATCCCATCCGTTAAAGTCCCCGACCGTCCAAACTGCGTAGGCGTTCGGAGCCCAAACACGGAATACCCAACCGTTATCTTCTTTATGCACGCCAAGGTATTCGTATGCATAAAAATTAGTCCCCTGATGAAAAAGGTAGGGTGCCATATCGTTCGTTTCTTTTCCCATACGCATCCTCTCGATATTCTTTCACTGTTATCATTATATACCAAAAAACCGCAAGTTTCAATAGCAGATATGTAATTATTAGATAATTATTCTTGTAATTTT
>CAYWVC010000045.1:0-11399 GCA_964461635.1 uncultured Lachnospiraceae bacterium | reverse complement strand
GGGGAGAGCTTGTTGGTCGGGATATAATCCAGTCCCATAGCCATCATACGCTCTGCCGTTTCAAGGGCGTCTCCGGCGCGGAGGCAAAGCCGAACTCCCGCCTCGTGAGTGCGCTCGATCAAGCCCTGCGGCACCTCGTCAAGGTCGGGATAGTTATACGAGAGCCCGCCGTAGCCGAGATCGGAGATGCGCTCCATCTGTTCCTCGGTGCTGAAGATGTGATGAACGAATACGTCCTTGTTCAGAGCGCGAGCCGCTTCGATGTGGGAAAAGTCGACAGACGAGATGACGGATCGGCTTATGAGGTCAAAGCGTTCAACGGCGAAGAGGGTTTCCTCCACGACGTTTTTCTTCGTCTCGATGAAGGGCACACAACCGAACTTTTTGCAGATATCAAGGTATTCGTCAAAGAGAGGGATCCGGAGCTCGCCCGCCGTGTAATCGCCGACGCAATTGCCGTTCACCACCCGTTCAGCGTACAGCTCGCGTAGGGTGTGCTCCTCAATCTTTACGTCACTGCCGTACATCTTCTTGAGCGACGAATTGTGACAGCACACGAGGATGCCGTCAAGCGTCAGATGGACGTCGGTCTCTATCGCCCAAAAGCCCCGCTTTGCCGCCTCCAGAAAGGACACGAGCGTGTTTTCGGGGGCGACGGGGGTAAATCCGCGGTGCGCCATCATAAGCGGTGCGTGAGAGCTGTATTGAAACAGGTTGCCGCGCTCCTCCAAAAGCTTTTTCACCTTGATCACCTGACCTCAAAGGCGAAGATATGCGCCTGTGCCGAGCCGTAGGTGTTCCACATTGCCTCCGAGAAATAAGTGCCGAGAGGAATGAGTCGCACGGCTGTCGCAGTTACGTCAAGCTTTTCGCGGATCATTCGCTGATAGTTATCGTGTGTCTCGTATACGGTCGTCCATTCGCCGTCGGCGGTCTGCGCCTCGATCTTAAAGGACTTCAGCATACATTTCGGGAACCCGAAGGTGGTGTAATTATAGTCTATCCTTCTGAACAGAGTTGTGGAGATGTTCAGCACGGCGGGGTTGCCCTCGGTATACTCACGGTCAAGGTCGGAGTCCACGATGAGTCTGAAACCGTGAAGCTGCGTGGGCTTGTCAAAGGTATAGGTGATCGCGCGATCGCACATTCCCCAATAGCCGTTGTCGTTGCCCCAGATCTTTCGGTCGGTGCCGTTAAGCAGAGCGGAGGCATCGCCCCAGACCGCCGAGAGGTTCTCGCTTGTGCAGAGCGGGGAGATACTGCGCTTGAAGCCGGGAAGGAAGCAGTCGTCCTCCATCAGTGCGGCTTGAAGCTCACGGATGTGGTCGCGTCCGAATTCGCGGATATCCTGTCCCGCCTCGATTGCCATTGCCGCGGCAGTGCCGACCGCCTGTCCCATAACGCCGCAGGTGCCCATCACGCGTACGGTGGCGAATGCTATGTGGGAGGCACTGATATTGCGCCCGGCGAACATAAGGTTCGGCACGTTCTTTGAATAGAGCGAACGGAGCGGAATGCCGTAGGGCTCGGTGAGGCGCTTCTTCTGAAGGTGAGCCTCCGATTTGCCCGACATCGCAAAGCCGCCGGGAAGGTGGTTGTCTATCTGCCAGCCTCCGTAGGCTACCTCGTCGTCGAACTGCTTGCCGTTCTCAACGTCGTTCTGCGTTAAAACGTAGTCGCCGACGTACCTGCGGCTCTCGCGCTTGCCGGGAAGGAAGCCGAGGAAATCGAGCTCCCAATTGTCGGCACCGTGATCACCCTGATTTTTTATATGGTCCCAAACGCCGAACGCGATCTTAAGCAGCTCGTCGCGTATCTCCTCGGTGTCGTGGATCGAATCCGCCTCGCCGCCGAGCTCTATCCAATAGAAGTTGGTGCCTATCTTGTCAAGACAGTCGTGGGGCTTGAACTTCATATCCTCGTCGGTGCGGAAAACGTGCGCCCACGACGGGGGAGTGAAGGGGCAGGCGTGGTCGGTCTCGTGCGCCTGGATCATAAGGCTCATACCCATCGTTTTCCGATCCGCGACCTCAAGCCCGAAGCTCTCGCCGTACGTCTGTCTTGCCTCGCGTCCGACGGCATATTCGGCGTCGGCAAGCTCGGCAAGGATGCTGTCGCCCGAGCAGTCGATGAATATCTTCGCCTCCACGGTCTGCCACGTGTAGGTGGTCAGCTGGAAGCCGGTCACGCTCTTTATTCTGCCGTTCTCGCATTCCGCTTGGCAGCAGGCGCAGTTGAGCAGGAGCTCTATGTTTTCCTCCGCCTTGACCTTGCCGAAGAGGATACCGTCCCAAACGGCAAAATTGCGGGAGGGATTTATATGCATATTCTCAAGCAGAACTTCCTCCATAATGCCGGTCTCCTGAAGATTCCGGACGCGGCTGCCCGCGCCGGAGACCCACATACGGATCTCGCTGGAGCAGTTTCCGCCGAGCATCGGGCGATCCTGCATTAGGACGACGGATGCCCCGTGACGTGCCGCCGCTATCGCCGCGAAGGTGCCGGCAAGCCCTCCGCCCACGACGCAAACGTCTGCTTTTCTCGTTACTTTTTTCAGTTCACTCATCGTGAAGCCTCCTTCACAAAAATATTCAAAGTAATGGTAGCACACAATTGTGAAAATAGTGTTAACTGCATAAAATTTGAGGCGGATTTTTCATTTCCTGACGGGGCAAGGCAAGAAAACCAAAAAATTATCGTTGCGGGATCGCAAAATTTACACAAATCGCTTTACAACCGTGCAAAAAAGTGATATGATTGATAAGAATGAAGTTTTTTAAACTCAGCCGATATTATAAATACATAAACAGGAGGTTACCACTAACATGGCAATCAAGAGAAAAAAGATCTCCATGGACGGTAATACCGCTGCGGCGCACGTATCGTATGCGTTTACAGAGGTAGCTGCCATCTATCCCATCACTCCTTCGTCACCTATGGCGGAGCAGGTCGACGCGTGGTCGGCGGTCGGAAAGAATTATACCGGCGATCCGGCGGTGAACGTTTTTGGCGACAAGGTCAAGGTCGTTGAGATGGAATCCGAGGCGGGAGCCGCGGGAGCCGTTCACGGATCCCTCGGAGCCGGAGCTCTCACGACGACCTACACCGCGTCACAGGGACTCCTTCTTATGATACCGAACCTTTACAAGATCGCGGGCGAGCTTCTGCCCTGCGTCGTGCACGTATCGGCCCGTACCGTTGCATCGCACGCGCTGAACATTTTCGGCGATCATTCGGACGTTTACGCCTGCCGTCAGACCGGCTTTGCTATGCTTGCCGAATCTAACCCGCAGGAGATTATGGACCTTGGCGCCGTTGCGCACCTTGCGGCGATCAAGGGCAGAGTGCCGTTCATCAACTTCTTCGACGGCTTCCGTACCTCGCACGAGATACAGAAGATCGAGGCTTGGGATTACGCCGACCTCGCTAAGCTCGTCGATATGAAGGCGGTCGAGGAATTCCGCGCCCGCGCACTGAACCCCGAGCACCCCGTGCTTCGCGGCTCCGCCGAGAACGGCGATATCTTCTTCCAGCACAGAGAGGCTTGCAATCCCTACTACGATGCCGTTCCCGGTATCGTGGAGAAGTATATGAAGAAGATCAACAAGATGATCGGTACCGATTATCAGCTCTTCAACTACTACGGTGCCCCCGATGCGGAGCAGGTCATCGTGGCTATGGGCTCGGTCTGCGACGTGGCTGAGGAGGTCATCGACTACCTCACCGCCAAGGGCAAGAAGGTCGGACTTGTCAAGGTCAGACTGTACAGACCCTTCCGTGCGGACAAGCTCGCGGCGGCACTGCCGAAGACGGTGAAGAGAATCGCCGTTCTTGACAGAACGAAGGAGCCCGGCGCACTCGGCGAGCCGCTCTACCTTGACGTTGTGGCATCCCTTGCCAGAGAGGGCATCAATGCCGAGGTTTACGGCGGACGCTACGGCCTCGGATCGAAGGATACCACCCCCGCGTCCATTTTCGCGGTATACGATAACCTTTCGAAGAAGAACCCGAAGAACGACTTCACCATCGGCATTGTCGACGATCTGACCGGTCATTCGTTGCCCGAGAAGAAGTGCCCCGATACCGCGGCGAAGGGAACTATTTCCTGCAAGTTCTGGGGTCTTGGCGGCGACGGAACGGTCGGCGCGAACAAGAACTCGATCAAGATCATCGGTGACCACACCGACAAATACATTCAGGCGTACTTCCAGTACGACTCGAAGAAGACGGGCGGCTTTACCGTATCTCACCTCCGTTTCGGTGACAAGCCGATAAAGAGCCCCTACTACATCACCAAGGCGGACTTCGTTGCCTGCCACAACCACGCGTATCTGCATCAGTACGAGAGTATGATCACCGATATCAAGCCGGGCGGCGTGTTCCTGCTTGACTGTCCGTGGACCGAGGCCGAGCTTGATGCCGAGCTCCCGGCAAAGGTAAAGCAGTACATCGCGCAGAACGGCGTGAAGTTCTACATCATCGACGCGACCGGTATCGCCTCCAAGCGCATCGGAAACGCGAAGGTAAAGAACACCGTGCTTCAGTCGGCGTTCTTCTCGCTGGCGAAGATCCTTCCCGCCGCGGAAGCCGTTGAGTATATGAAGAAGATGGCGTACAAGTCCTACATCAAGAAGGGCCAGGCGATAGTCGATCTCAACTACGCCGCCATCGAAGCCGGAGCAGATGCGACCGTAGCGGTCAACGTGCCCGAGGCATGGAAGACCTGTGCCGCCGACGCACCGAAGGCTGCCGTAACCGACGAGAAGCGCCCCGAGCTTGCCGAATTCGTCAACAGGGTCGTGAAGCCGGTCAACGGAATGCAGGGCGACGCTCTGCCGGTATCGGCATTCAAGGATTGCGCCGACGGTACCTATCCGCAGGGCGCGGCTGCCTTTGATAAGAGAGGCGTTGCCGTCTACGTTCCCGTGTGGCACGAGGAGAACTGTATTCAGTGTAACCAGTGCTCGTTCGTCTGCCCGCACGCCGCGATCCGTCCCTTCGCTATGACCGAGGAGGAGGCAGCCGCCGCTCCCGCTCAGACGAAGTATGCCGCAAGACCCGTCATTAAGACCAACTATAAGTTCACGATGGCGGTCAGCCCGCTTGACTGTATGGGCTGTACCCTCTGCGTGAAGGCTTGCCCGACCAAGCCCGAAAAGAGAGCGCTTGAGATGGTGCCGACCGAGACTCAGCTCGATCAGCAGGAGGTCTTCAACTACGCCGTTAAGAACGTCAGCGAGAAGCCCGAGATTATCTCCGCAACAGTTAAGGGAAGTCAGTTCAAGCAGCCGCTGCTTGAGTTCTCCGGCTCCTGCGCGGGCTGTGCCGAGACCTCGTATGCAAGGCTTATTACTCAGCTCTTCGGCGAGAGAATGTATATATCCAACGCGACCGGATGCTCGTCCATCTGGGGCGGCTCCGCTCCCTCCACGCCTTATACGGTCAACAAGGAGACCGGAAAGGGTCCGGCTTGGGCGAACTCCCTGTTTGAGGACAACGCCGAGCACGGTCTCGGAATGTTCGTGGGACAGAAGACCCTGCGCGACAGACTCGTGGGCTACGTCAAGGAGCTCCGCGAGAAGGTAGACGACAGCGCGAAGCTTGCCGTGATCGACGAATACCTCAATACCCTTGAGGACGGCGAGAAGAACGGCAAAGCCACCGATGCTCTCGTAGCTATGCTTGAGGGTTGCGGATGCGAGCTCGGGCAGAAGATCCTTGCCGGCAAGGATTATCTGGCGAAGAAGTCGGTCTGGATCTTCGGCGGAGACGGCTGGGCGTATGATATCGGCTTCGGCGGACTTGACCACGTGCTTGCCTCGGGCGAGGACGTGAACGTTATGGTCTTCGATACCGAGGTGTATTCGAACACCGGCGGACAGGCGTCGAAGTCCTCCAACCTCGGACAGGTGGCGCAGTTTGCCGCGGCAGGTAAGGCGACGCAGAAGAAGAACCTTGCCGAGATCGCGATGTCCTACGGCTACGTTTACGTGGCGCAGATCGCTATGGGCGCGGATATGAATCAGACGCTGAAGGCTCTGCGCGAGGCGGAGGCTTATCACGGTCCGTCGCTCGTCATCGGCTACGCTCCCTGCGAGATGCACGGAGTCAAGGGCGGCATGCAGAACTGCCAGCTTGAGATGAAGCGTGCGGTTGAAGCCGGATATTGGCAGATGTTCAGATTCAATCCCGCCGAAACGGGTGAGAAGAAGCTCGTCGTCGATTCGAAGGAGCCCACGGCGGATTACCTCCAGTTCATCGGCTCCGAGGTGAGATATGCAAGACTTGCACAGGCGTTCCCGCAGAGAGCGGAGGCACTCTTCGCTCAGGCGGCGGCTAATGCCAGGGCAAAGTACGATAAGCTGATCAAGCTTCAGAAGCTTTATTCCGAGCAGTAATTCAATACGGTAAGCTTTTGTTCCCCCGACGCGGATGCGTCGGGGGAACTTGACATACCCGGAGATAAATTGTATAATAAGACTGTCAAATATTATAACCGGGAGGAAACTATGAGGAAATTTTTGACACTTGCTTTGGCTTTCGTTATGTTGTTTTCAACGGTGGCGTGCAGTACGAACGTTGATCCCAAGGACTCAAATACCGATCCGTCGACCGACGCGCCGACGGGCGATGCGAAGGTTGACGAGGTTCCCGAGACCTTTTTCGTTGCCAATGGCGGCGAGAGCGGCTACAGCGTCGTGCGCGCCGACGAAGCGGCGGCAACTATCAAAACTCTGAGCATTGAATTCCGTGCCGAGCTTGAAAAGCGCGTCGGAAGCACGATCAGTATCGGAAACGATTTTTTGATGCCGGGTAACGATCCCGATCCGACGGCTAAGGAAATACTTATCGGGGATACTAACCGTGAGGAAAGTGTAAAGCTCCGTGCGCTGCTTGACGCCGCGGGTGAGGGTGAGCGCTTTGCCGTTTACGCCGCGGGACCCAAGGTCGCCGTTATCGGCACGAGCACCTATATGACCTATAAGGGTCTTTGCCACCTTCTGGACGGTATTGTGACCGATGCGGACGGCAATGCCGTGCTTGAGCTGACGAAGGGATACGAATACGTTTCGGATGTCTATACCGTAGCGACCTTTGATATTGCAGAGGAGCAGGCGGCGGGGCGTAACCTCGTTTTCAACGTCGGTAAAAAGGTCGCCAAGCTACCGAACAACGACGGATACGGCACCCTTCAGGGCGGGGGAAGCGACGGGACGTACGCTTACTACGCTATGATCAACAGCACGAACGACAATGCGTACATATACAAATACAGAATAGATACGTGGGAGCTCGTGAAGCGGTCCGGGGCACTTCCGACCGTGCATTCGAACGATATTACCTACGATCCGGTCAACAACCGCCTCGTGCTCTCTACCTGTACTGCCAACGACGGGTATCTCGGCGTTTGTACGGTCGATGCCGACACGTTGGAGCTGATCGACTCCTTCAAAATAGGTGTGCCGATCCGCGCCCTTGACTATCTGCCGGGCGAGAACCGCTATCTGCTCGGTACGAATTTCTACTTTACCCTTACCGACGAGAATTTTAACGTTATACAGAAAATAGACTGTCCCGGAAAGAACTACACGTCGCAGGGGCTCTGCTGTGACGGCAAGTATATATACGACGTAAGGTATATCAAGTCGTCTACGACGCATTGCGTGGTGGTTCAGGGGCTTGACGGTACGTATTACGGTGAGATAACTCTGAACGGTGCGCCGAGCGAGCCCGAGAATATGTTCAGGCACGGCGATATATTCTATATCGGCTGTAACGGTGCCGACTCGGTATACGAGGTTGAGCTTCTTCCCGAGCATTATTGGTGATACTCTATGGCTGATATTGTGGTCAAGGTCGAATATCTTCGGTGCGGAGGCGCTCTTCGCGCCTTTGTACGGGTCGCCGTGCGAACCGATGCTACGGCTGTCCTCGGCGGGGTAAGCCACCCCGATCTTCGCAACTCACGCGAGCCCTTTGACTTCCGTATGCACGTTTTCGACCTGCCGGAGGAGGCAGTGCGTACGGCGGGCGGCTTTTCGCTGAAGCTCGTCAACCGCGAGCGCAAGCCGAACGGCTTTTTCACCGAGAGGGGAGAGGTGCTTACCGTTGACGTGAGCTTTGATCCCGCGGCAGTCGTGCCGCTGTGTGACGCCATTCGGCGTACCGATCGGGGGCTGAAGCTTACGTCGCTCTCGGGCGGGAGGGCATCCGACGGTGTGCGTTGGTCGGTTGGTCTTTACACGGCGGGGGGAGAGCTCCCCGTGCGGGTGTACTCGTTGATCGCCGATCTCTCCGCGGCTCGTATATTTGCCGGTACGCCGTTTGGTGAGCGAGCCTTTACAGAGGGCAGGATACAGACGGTGATGGAGGAAGCCGAGTGCTTCTCGGCAAAGGGCTTTTCGGTGCTTGCCGCGATCAACGCCGACTTTTTCGATATGTTCGGAAGCTGCGCCCCCTCGGGGCTGTGCGTCAGCGACGGCACGGTCGTTGCGAATCCAGATTCGACACGCCCGTTTTTCGGAATACTTAAGGACGGTACGCCGGTCGTTTCGACCTTGGCGCAGACCCCGCTTGACGGTATCGCGGAAGCGGTCGGGGGAGGGCAGATCCTGCTTCGAGGCGGGGAGATATACGACACCGCGCCGCTTGAGCCCTTCGGCGATATCTGCCACCCGCGGACTGCCGTGGGTATCCGTGCGGACGGCAAGGTGATCTTTACCGTCGTGGACGGGCGACGCCCCGAATGGTCGAACGGTGCGTCCCTTACCGAGCTTGCGGAGCTTATGCGCTCTGCCGGAGCGGTGACCGCGATCAACCTTGACGGCGGAGGCTCGTCGACCTTCATCGTAAGTGACGGAGAAAAGCTCCGTATGCTGAACGCTCCCGCCGACCTTCAGCGACCGACGGAGGACCTTGTGCGTCCGGTGTTTAATTCGCTGGTGCTTGTGAAAAGGTGATATAGATAATGCCGCAGGGCTCTCACGTTACGTGAGAGCCCTGCGGCATTATTGAAACTCAGTTTCCCTTGTTTTCAAACTCGGATATATCAATCGCGGCAAGCTCGGCAGGGGAGATCCTGCCCTTTGTCCGCTCAAAGTACGCTATGCTGTTGCGAAGCAGGAGCAGGACCTGATTGTTGAGCGTTCTGCCCTCTGCGTTTGCAACGTACAGCGATTTTTTTAAAACGTCCTCCGGAATGCGGAGGGTGACCTCCGATGATTGCTTCATATGTCAAGCCTTCCTTTACGACAGGCGAAGCGTGCCCTTGTATTCAAGCAGCTTCATAAAGTGCCCGCCGACGACCGTGCGGTTGCGGAAGCTCTTTTGGGGGACTCTTGCGCCGTAGGCACGGTGCAGGGAGGTGGTGGTCATATACCAGTCGGTCATCGGGACCCTTGAGGGAGTCTCGTTGTAGGCATCCCACAGCGGCGCGATGAATGCCTCGAATTCCTCCTTGGTCTCGGCAAGCACACCCGTCCAGATCAGCCAATCGCTCTTCGTGTAATCGGCGCGGTTGTCAAGCGGCATACCGTAGTTGTTGATATGCTTTTTGTAGCTTGCAAATTCGGATGCGATGACCGATCTCGGCATAAGCTCGGTGCCGAAAAGCTTATCCCACACGATGTTGTATTTCATAGAGAAGCTGTTCTGCCAATCAAAGGCAAGACGGTAGCTCCCGTCGGCGTTTGCGGCGCGCTTTGCCCAGCTTTCTGCCATTTTCTTCGCAACGGCGAGCAGTCGGTCGTGCTCTTCGGAATTTCCGAGCATACCCTCGATGATCCCCATACCGGCGATACCCATTATTGCTTTCAGCGTGAGGTTGCAGTTGTGCGCAAGGTGCCCCGCGAAGTCGTCGGTGCAGAGCTGGTTTGCCGGATCGTCTCCGTTCTCCTCAAGGTACGTGCACCATTTGCGCAGAATTCCGATATGCTCGGCGGCGAAGTCGGCGCTCCCCGATGCAACGGCGGAGGTCGCCTCCATAACGAGCATATTTCCGCATTCCTCCAGCGGCATCTGCTTGACCTCAAGCAGCTCACCGTCCTTAAGCCCGTATACCTGCCCGTTCAGTACGGGATAACGCCCGGCGTCGTGCGGCGCGAAGTCGAACTTCCACGCGTCGCTCTCGGCGAAGCGGTAGATGGGGCGCATCATTCCGTGCACGAGCTCGGGAGAGTAGAGCAGGAAGAGCGGTATGGAGGGATAGCTGACGTCGACCGTCGCGGCACAGCCGTTGGAGAAGCACTCCTTGGAGATATATAGTATCTTTCCCTCGCCGTCAAGCACGAGCTTGTGAGCCGCGACCGACTGACGCAGGGTAAGTGCAAGGATATCGGCGTACTTTTCGCCGCCGGCGGCGGTGGCATCGGCAAGCATTTCCTCGGAGAAGGCGCGGCAACGTGCGTATACCTCCGGGTATTCGCGGTGAGCGCGTTCTATCGCGGTCTCAACGTCGGGGTCGACGCTCTTCCAATAGGCATCGAGCTTTTCGCCGAAGTAGTCTATCGACTTTATATCGTCGTATGCAAAGGTAAAGAGCTTTCCGGTACCGTCGACCTCTGCGGTCGCGGCAACGAAGGTCATACCGTCGGTCACGAAGGAGGAATAGCTCGCGCTGTGGCAAGTGAGGATGAAATATCCCCAATCTATGCGCTGATCGTCACCGTCGTGCGAGATGATCTGCTGTTCCTCGGCTCCCATCACGATGCCGTGATCCTTAACCGATACGCAGACGGGGCGGTCGCCGGCGTTGTCAAGGCAGATCTGCTCTGACACCGAGAGCTTTACCGTGACCTTTTCACTTGAGCTGACGAAAAGGTAACTGACCGGGCGGGAAACAAGGTAAAGGTCGCTCGGTATGATCGGGGAGGTGAAGGTCAGCTTGACCTCGGTGCCCCCGCAATCAAAGGTGTAAAAGGTCGAAAAGGCATCAAGATCGAATGCGATCTGATTTGCCGCGGGCAGACCCGCGTTATTGCCCATAACGCTGTATTCCGTGCCGTTAACGGTCACGGTGCATCTTACGGCGACCGTATTTCCGGTCCAATGAACCGTGTCGGCGGCGTTCAGCGCGTCGCTGTCGGACCATACGCTGAAGAAAGGATCGGAGGTTATAAGCGGTATTGCCGGAGGTCTCATTTTCATGGCAGTATCTCTCTTTCATTTGATATTGAAGGATATTACTTTCCCTTGAAAAAATTATATAGTAAACCACCCGCAAAGTCAATAAGCGGCGGGAAAACTTTTCTTTCCGAAAGGAATTTTTTGCAAAGCGGAATAAAAAATCAAAAAAACTGTTGACAAATCGGCGACTGTGTGATATAATTCATCCGTTGCGTGAAATTTGCTGGTGTGGCTCAATGGCAGAGCAGCTGATTTGTAATCAGCAGGTTGTTGGT
>CAYWVC010000044.1:0-11580 GCA_964461635.1 uncultured Lachnospiraceae bacterium | reverse complement strand
AATAATTCTCCGGCTTTATTTCAAAGTAGCTCTGCGGATGAGCGCAGACCGGGCAGATCGCGGGAGCCTTCTTCCCTATCACGATATGTCCGCAGTTGCGGCAGACCCACATTACCTCCTCGCTTTTTTCAAACACCTTCTGCATATCCACGTTGTCAAGCAGCTTGAGATATCTTTCCTCGTGAGATTTTTCTATCTTGGCAACTGCGCGGAACTGAGCCGCAAGGGTGGTAAAGCCCTCCTCCTCCGCGTCCTTTGCAAACTGAGCGTACATATCGCTCCACTCGTAATGCTCGCCGTCGGCAGCCGATTTCAAGTTCTCCGAGGTATTGCCGAGCCCGCCAAGCGCCTTGAACCAAAGCTTGGCGTGCTCCTTCTCGTTACTTGCAGTCTCCGCGAAGATAGCCGCGATCTGCTCGTATCCTTCCTTTTTGGCGACCGAAGCAAAATAATCGTACTTGCTCCTTGCCTGCGTCTCTCCCGCGAATGCGGCGTACAGATTTTTTTCGGTTTTTGAGCCCTTAAGTTCCATATTACTGTTCCTCCACTATAGATTTCATATTTAATTTTATCAGTTTTCAAGCCGAAAAGCAATGAACTTCACAAAATTATTACCCCACCGTCTTTTATTATTCACCGTAAAATGCAATAATAATTGTAAACAAACGTACTTTTGGGGGTTTTCAATGTTCTGGATAGATTATTGGTACGTCGTCCTCGTTCTTCCTGCTGTAATACTTGCGTTGGCAGTACAAATAAGGCTTCGTACTACCTACTCAAAATATTCCGCCGTCAGAACCGCCGGTGGGATAACGGCAGAGGAGGCGGCAAGGCGTATACTTAACGCCAACGGGCTTTACGACGTTGCCGTTGAGCGGGTATCGGGTGACCTCACCGATCACTACGATCCGCGCACAAACACGGTGAGGCTTTCCGAAAAGATATACGGCTCGTGCTCGGTCGCCGCGGTCGGGGTAGCAGCTCACGAGGTCGGACACGCCATTCAACACGCAAAAAATTATTTTCCGATGAAGATAAGGTCAGCCATAATCCCAATGACCAATTTCGGTGCCGGTCTGTCACCGATCCTTCTTATACTCGGCTTCCTGCTTTTGTACGATCCGCTGATAATCGCGGGAATAGTCCTCTATTCAATGACTGCGGTCTTTCAGCTCGTTACGTTGCCCGTTGAATTCAACGCCAGCAGACGCGCCCTCGGCACCCTCTCCGAATACGGTATAATATCCGAGGGTGAAAAGCCGCAGGTCAGGCGTGTCCTCAGCGCGGCGGCAATGACCTACGTTGCCTCCCTGCTCGTGTCACTGATGTCTGTTCTGCGACTTATAATGATATTCGGCGGAGGCCGAGGCAGAAACCGCAGGTGAATTCAATTTTACAGTCAAAAAGCAAAACGGCAGATTTTTTACCGAAGGGTATCAAGTCTGCCGTTTCTTTATTGAATTGTAACGATTATTTGTGCTTCTCGCTTGACTCTGCACCGTATTTGCACAGCAACGACATAATGATAAACATTCCCCCCATTGAAATACTGTCAAAGCCGCTCAATTCAACGCACAGGGTATTCTCCATAAAATAAGCGATGACCTCTTGCACTATCTCCGCCAGAACCGCCGTCACAATGGGAATCCAAATTACGGATATACCCAAATGCAACAGCTCCTTTGAGCCGTCTGCCGTAAATGGAGTACCGGCGTTCAATTCATTGGTAAAATAGCGGTATGCCTTACGGGATACAAAAAGCTCCCCGATACAAAGGATCATACCCACTGCGATAGCTGCCCATACCGTCCCCTCGCTGACATCGGCTTCGGTCTCAAGAATACTGTGCAGCGTCATACCGCCAAGCTTGACCGTTTCTGCTCCGACAATCATTGCAATTATACCGACGGCACAACCGCAAATGCCCACGATACAGCAGACGTAAATGATCTTGCTCATGATTTTTCCTATTTTTGAAAGGGTTTGAATGATTTTAAGTGTTTTCATATAGATCTCCTTTGTAGTAGATGATATATTCGCCCATCATCTGCCGATGGGTGATATTCTCCGGCCCGGAGAGCCGGTCTAATATCAATTGTGGGTATTCTTTGCTTGCTACCATGTATCTTTACATCCTTCTATGTGCTTGTTATTTCAAAATAGTTTTTACTTCTGCACAGGAAATTTTCTTTACCTCTTCGTTACGACACTTCCTGACATAGAAATGATGATCTCTAAAATCAGAAAACCGAAAGCACATATCTTGCGAATACAGGGTTTCAAACAATCGGACCTCCTCGTATTTTGGCGAGTATACCCTATTGCCATAAATTTTTAACAAATATGGATAGGTCGTATACATTCTCATCTCTACCCGGTCGTCTAAACTCTTAAGCAACATCGGAAATGTTCCGGAACAGCCGGACTCGACCACAACAATGTGCGTTTCTTTTATACTACTCAACAAGCCGGAAAAACATCTTTCAATTTCCGGATACTGTTTAAGAGTGATCCGTATGTCTTGCAAAACAGTTTTGCAAAAATCATCGTAAGTATCACATTTGTCAAGTTCTAATGCCTTTATGATAGAAGCACGGATCTCATTATCCACAGCTTCTTTGCCCGTAAGCATCGCCAATGCTTTTCTGCTCATCAACCATGGATATATATTTGTCCTACCTTTACTTTGATAATAGATGTACGGCAACAATGTATCACGAAGCAGGAATACATATGCCGTATCTTCTTCATATCCTACCCATTTACAGAAACGAATCAACTCTATCAAAAATGTATTGTCACTTTCGAGGTTTCTTTCTTTTGCGCACACAATAAGTTCATTAATCGCTCTTGTCAGTTCGATTTCATTCTGTTCATATGTCACATCCGCTTCTGCCGGTTCTCTATGATAAATAGGAAACGGTTCAACGTGATTGGCTGTCAAATAACTTCGTAGTCTTGACACCCCATAGCATGATCTTTCCAGCGTTTCGTTTAATTCTGCATATCCTTCGTCCAACAGATCATCCAATACTTTCAAAAGCTGTTGCGCCCGATAGATCGCTTCCGGACTTACAGTATCAGATTCTAATCTTTGCAATTCGTTCCTATAATAACTTAAGTTGAATGAGATAAAGCCCACCGGTATTTTACCTCCATAGTCCGGAATATCCGCCATTTGCGGGCAGTACGTAATCAAGCCCTTCGGCAGATTATCGATGTTTGTACAAGATCAACTCCGGATCGGCGCAGTTTTCGCCGTAGGTACAGACGATAATAAAGTTTTCCCGAGCGATCACTCCAAAGCAGGTCTTTCCGCTGTCGTCAAAGAGATTTTTGACCTGTGCACCGAGATACACCTCGTCATCCTTCAAAAGCTTGACAGTACCTCCGGGAACCGGATACTCAAGGTTGACAAAGCTACCGACAAGCGGATACAGCTCGGTGACCGTTTCCATTCCGTCAACGTGTAAGGCGTTGATCTCGTATGTCAAGCCCTGCTTAAATGTCCGGTAGTTCTCCATCCCACCGGTCAATATGTACTTTGCCACGTAGCATTGCTTGCCGAAGGGACAGCCGTTGGTTTCCGCACAGCCGGGGCAAGCTTCTTTCGACGGACACTCGGCGCAGTTTGCGCCACAGATAGATTGCTTCATTTTATGTCAACTCCTTTATAATATTTCGTTTAGCTCTTGCACGTTATCGCTCATTGCTTTTCTTACCTTTCAATAACGTCATCATTGCCGTAAAATCCTGCGTCAGCATCCCGGATATCTCTTCCTGCGTAAAATCGCACGCTCCCGTGGCGCAGAGCGTTGCGATACCGTAGGTGTGTATCCAAGAATGCTCAAACAGAATTTTAGCATTCTCGGCAGATAAGCCGTAATCCCGCTGAACTGTAATCAGGCATTCATCGGCAACGGTGCCGAGATGGGAATAAATGTCCTCAAATGATTTTACGTCGTTGTTTTGAGACATAAAAACAAGCTGATAAAGCCGAGGCTTTTCCTTGGCAAAGATAATCATTTGCATACCCACCTGCTTGAATATCGGCATATTCTCGCCCGTTTTGTGTGCGTAAGATTCAAAAAGCCTCATAGCGGCGGACTTGACCTCGTTCTGGACCTCCCCCATAGAGTCGAACACCGTGAAGATCGGAGACGTGGATGTGTTAAGCTCCCGCCCCAGCTCCTTGGCGGTCAATGACTGCATTCCCTGCTCCTCCACTATTTTCAATGCGGCGGATACAAGCTGTTCCCTCGTATATTTCGGTTTTGGCGGCATATGTACGCCCCTTTCAATAACGGTCGTTATATAACGTGCGTTATATTATACACCCCGTATCCCCTCTTGTCAAGAGAAAAATGACCCGATTTTTCATAATCTCCTTCATCACATAGAATTCACTTAACGTTACGGAAAGCATCGTTGACTTTGCCCGAACCATTGTGTATAATATGAGATGTTCTAAAATTAGACTGTTTAATTTTGAGGTGTAACTATGGAACAGCAACTGTCAATGTCAAACGTATTCGATCATGCGGGCAGAATCATAAAATCGTATCACGTACAGCTTCAGCCGCTATGCCGCGAGCTTGATCTTCCCCCACTTGCGCTTGACATCCTTCTCTTTATCGCCAACAACCCCGGCAACGCAACGGCAACGGACATATGTATGATGCGCGGAATAAAGCCGGGAATCGTATCCGTACACATCGAACGATTGGTGCGCTTGGGACTTTTGCGTCGGGTAGCAGTCGACGGAGACCGACGGAAAACGAAATTAGAGGTAACCTCCGACGCTTCGGAGCCCATCCGCCGCGGGCGCGAGATTCAGCGGGATTTCGCGCGCAGGCTGTGCTCGGGCATCTCTGACGAGGACAAAAGAGTGTGGCAAAGGATCACCGAAACGGTCGACCGGAACATTGATACTATGTGCAGTGATAAATAATTCAGATCAGAAAGGAACCAAACAATGCTTAAACTATTGAAGCAAATTCGAAAAAAAGAGCTTGCAATGGCGATTTTATGTTGCGTGCTCGTCGCGGGACAGGTCTATTTCGACCTTCGGCTGCCGGACTATATGACCGAGTTGACCACCGTCATAAAGACCTCCGGCTCTACCGACGAGGTGCTCGGCATCGGCTTGCGTATGCTTGCTTGCACACTCATCAGTGCAATATTTGCGATCATATGCGGTTATCTTTCGGCACGCACCGCATCCGGCTTCAGCTACACGGTGCGTGAAAAGCTCTTCTATCACGTTATCGACATCAGCAAGCAGGAGATGCAGTCCTTCTCGGTGCCGAGCCTTATCACCCGCACCACAAACGATATTACGCAGATACAGATGATCGTCTCGATGGGATTGCAGATGATAATAAAGGCGCCGATTATGGCAATATTCGCAATAATCAAAATATTAAACAAAAGCTGGGAGCTCTCTGCGGTGACTGCGGGCTTCGTCTTAGCCATTTGTCTGACCGTGCTTCTCGTTATGTCAAGCTGCCTGCCGCGTTTCCGCAAGGTACAAAAGATGACCGACAAGATCAACCGAGTTGCAAGAGAAAATCTGACCGGGATCAACGTCGTTCACGCCTTCAACGCCGAAAACTATCAGAATGAGAAATTTGACGGTCCGAGCTCGGATATGTATAAGCTGCAGATCAAGAATCAGCGACTTTTCGCTCTCATAAACCCGACTATGCAGCTTGGGATGAATGCGCTTACGCTCGTGATCTATTGGCTCGGTGCCGTCCTTATAAACAATATTTCCGCCGCCGACGCTATGAGCCGTATCAGTATGTTCAGCGAGATTATGGCGTTCAGCACGTACGCGACCTACATCGTTATGTCATTTATGATGCTCGTACTCATCTTTATGCTGTTTCCGCAGGCGCAGGTCTCCGCCGAGCGTATTAACGAGGTCCTCAACACCACCTCTTCAATCAACGAAGGAACGGTCACAGACGGCACCGAGCGCGGCAGCGTTGAGTTTAAAAACGTCAGCTTCCGTTACCCCGGCTCATCCGAGGACGAAATATCCGGCATCAGCTTCAAGGTCAACCGCGGCGAAACGATTGCCTTTATCGGAGCCACAGGCAGCGGAAAAACGACGGTCATCAACCTTATTCCGCGACTGTACGACGCGACGGAGGGCGAGGTGCTTGTTGACGGCATCAACGTGAAGGAATATAGCTTTGACGCGCTGTACGATAAGATCGGATACGCCACGCAAAAGGCAACGCTCTTCTCCGGAACGGTAAAGGATAACGTTTTCTTCGGTGAAGGTGCCCGCGCCTTTAATGAAAATGACCTTGCAACGGCACTTGAGGTATCGCAATCCGAGGAATTCGTATCAAAGCTATCGGGCAAGACCGAGCATCACATTGCACAGGCGGGACGCAACGTATCCGGCGGACAAAAGCAAAGACTGTCCATTGCAAGGACCCTTGCCCGGAACCCGGAGATACTGATCTTCGACGACTCCTTCTCGGCACTTGATTACCGAACCGACGCACGCTTGCGTGAGGGACTTGCAAAAACCTTCCGTGATACTACGAAGATCATCGTCGCGCAACGCATCGGAACTATCCGCCACGCCGACAAGATCATCGTGCTCGACCGCGGCGAGATCGTCGGTAGCGGAACGCACGAAGAGCTTATGCAAAATTGCGCCGTCTACCGAGAGATCGCAAGCTCACAGCTCAGCGCCGCCGAGCTCGCTTGAGTTCACGGTTCAATCCAACAGAAAGGAAGCTTTGGCAGATAATGAATAAAAGCAAACGCGGAGTAGGCTCCGCTATCACAAGAAGTGCCGCTTATATGCGCTCAAGTCTTATATTTATTGCAATTGCACTCGTTCTTGCGGCGGCAAGTGCCGTAATAACCATAATAGGTCCGGACCTGATCGGCGATATCACGAAGCTTATGTCAGACGGTCTGCTTGGGGATATCGACCTCGCCGCTATCGCCCAAATAGGCATATTATTGCTCGTTCTCTATTGCTTCAGCGCCGCCTTCGGATTTATACAGCAATATATTATGGCAACGATCACACTCAAAATGTCCTACAATATGAGAGCGGAGCTCTCGGCGAAGATAAATCGGGTTCCGCAAAAGTATTTCAATGCCTCCTCGCAGGGGGACACTCTGAGCCTTATCACCAACGACGTCTCGACGCTTCAGCAAGGGCTGACCAACAGTCTCCCGACTATCATAAGCGCGGGAGTTCAGTTTGTCGGATGCCTCGTTATGATGTTCATAACCGAATGGAGGCTCGCCCTCATATCACTCGGAATCACCCTCGTCGGTATGCTTCTGACCGTAGTTATAATGTCCCGTTCGCAGCGCTTCTTCACCGACCGTCAAAGATGCCTCGGTGCACTGAACGGATATATTGAGGAGACTTACTCGGGGCACGAGGTGATAAAAGTCAGCCGTGCAGGAAGCAACGTCAAGCGTGAATTTGACCGTTTGAACTCCGACGTATACAATGCCAACTGGAAATCACAGTTTCTGTCCGGCATAATGCAACCTATGATGAGCGTGATAAGCAACGTTGCCTACGTTGCCGTATGTGTGTTCGGATCAATGTTCGTATTGAACGGCTCGATCGGCTTTGAGGTGATAGTGTCGTTTATACTGTATGTCCGACTGTTCACCTCCCCGCTCACGCAGATAGCGCAGGGACTGACCAACCTTCAAACCGCATCAGCCTCGGCGCACCGGATATTCAACTTTTTGGAGAGCGAGGAGCTTGAGGACGAGAGCGGCAAGCAAACACAGCTTAACTGTGTGCGCGGCGACGTAAGCTTTCAAAACGTGCGCTTCGCCTACCCCGATGCGCCCGACAAAACGATCATTAAGAACTTCTCCGCAGATATAAAAGCCGGGCAGAAGGTCGCGATCGTGGGACCGACGGGTGCCGGGAAGACAACAATGGTAAACCTGCTGATGCGCTTCTTCGAAATAAACGGCGGAAGTATATCGATAGACGGAGTGCCAACATCCGAGCTTAAACGCGAAAACGTTCACGAGCTTTTTTCAATGGTCCTGCAAGACACTTGGCTGTTTGAGGGCACGGTCCGTGAAAACCTCGTCTATAATATGGAGGGCATAAGCGATGACCGTCTGAACGAGGTCTGCCGTGCTTGCGACCTTGACAAATTCATTCATTCCCTGCCGCACGGCTTTGACACCGTGCTGTCGGAGAGCACGGTGATATCCGCCGGTCAAAAGCAACTTTTGACCATCGCGCGCGCAATGCTGCAGAATGCACCGATGCTGATCCTCGATGAGGCGACCTCGTCGGTAGATACCCGCACCGAGCTTATTATTCAGCAGGCGATGGACAGGTTGACTCAGGACAAAACAAGCTTCGTTATAGCTCACAGACTCTCCACCATAAAAAATGCCGATCTGATCCTCGTGATGAAGGACGGCGACGTTATAGAAAGCGGAACGCACCTCGACCTTATGCAAAGGGGCGGGTTCTACGCGGACCTTTACAACAGCCAATTCGAAAACGCGGCATAATGCGATAACCTCCCGAATATAATCCAAAAGGATCTTTGTTCGGGAGGTGCTCAATGAACGCAAAAGTCGCAATAATGGGGTTCGGAAAGCTTGGCAAAGGCGTACTGACTGCGCTCGGCTCGGCTCGGGATATGGAGCCGACGTACATTGTAACGCGCCGCGATCCGACAAGCATAAAGGAAAATAACGGGGTAAAGGTCATCGGAACAGAGGAGCTTAAAGCCGTAAAATCCCATATCGACGTCCTTATCCTCTGCACCGGAAGTCTCAATGACCTCCCGACTATGTCACCGATGCTGGCAGCCGAATTCAATACCGTAGACAGCTATGACGACCACACGTCGGTTACGCGTCATTTTGATGCGGTCTCCGTCGCCGCCATGAGATCTCGGCATACCGCGATCGTATCGGCGGGATGGGACCCGGGATTAATGTCCGTCACACGTCTCATCGGGCAAGCCGTGCTTCCGGGCGGTGACGGACTTACACTGTGGGGACCCGGAGTAAGTCAAGGACACTCCAACGCACTTGCGAGCATTCCGGGAGTCACCGACGCCATCCAATACACCGTTCCGATTCCTTCGGCGGAAGATGAATTCAAAAGCGGGAAACGCTTCTCCGACCCCATGCACGAATGTCACCGCCGCATTTGCTATATAGCGACCGATGACGGGGCCGATCGGAAAAGGATTGAAAAGGCAATCTTGTCTATGCCCGGATATTTTGAGGGATATGACGTGGAAGTACACTTCACCACTGCCGAAGAGCTTGTGCGGATAAGAAAATCGGGATACCCACACGGCGGAAAAGTAATACGCACCGGAAAGACCTCGGACGGAAGCACACACACGCTTGAATTCGCACTTTCCCTCGGCTCCAATCCCGCGTTTACCGGCAGTGTAACCGTCGCATATGCCCGCGCCGCCGTACGACTTTTCCGAGAGGGACGCTTCGGCGGCTTTACACCGTTTGATATTCCGCCCGCCTACCTTTCCGAGCTATCCGACGTATATCAACGCACAAAGTTACTTTAATCCCAACATATAATCTCTGCAATTAAAGACATAAGGATGTGAAAACTATGGGATGGAACGTTTTGATCTCCATACTGATCGCGCTCCTGCTGACCGAATTGACCGAATATCTGGTGCTGTTGCTTTGGCTCGACGACAAGCGCGCCGTGCCTACCGTGCTTATATGCAACCTGATAACCAATCCCGTCGCCAACGGAATAATGATAGCCTTAGGAAGCTTCTGTACAAACATTGCGATACTGATAGTCGCTATGCTGACCATAGAGGGCTTGACAGTCCTCGTTGAGTACTTTATTATCTCGGCAAAGCTGAAATATCCCGCAAAAAAATGTCTCAAATACAGCTTGGTTCTTAATTTGAGTTCCTTTTTGTTCGGAATTGCGATGACTTTTTTGACATAAAGAGAAAAGAGCCCGGTGCGGAGTGACAAAATCACTCTGCGCCGAGCTCTTTATAATTTGTGTTATTCAAGTTCAAGCTTTACCCGGTTTCCGCGCAAAACGTCACGCAAGGCAACCGTATCAAGCGTACGGAGATCGCGATCGACCCCAAGTGCAGCCGCCGTTCCCGCGGCTTCACCCATTCCCATACACGGGGGCATAACGCGTATCGCACCGGCAGCCTCACTTTCGGCCGACACGCACCGTCCCGCGATCAGCAAATTGGACAGCTCCGGGGTAACCAAGCAACCGTAAGGAATACCGTAGCATTTCCCCTCGGGCAAGGCTATATACTCGTTCGATTTCGGGCCGAACCGCCCGTGAACGTCGACCGAATTTGCCGCTAACATAATAGCATCATCCGTAACACGGCACTGAAGCAGGTCATCGACGGTCAACGTCTTTATTCCGTGAATATGCCTCGTCTCGCGTATGCCGAGCGTACTGCCCGAGGCAAGCAATCTGGCATTCTCACACCCCGGAACGTATTTTTTGAGGAACTCAAAGATCTCCTTAACCTGCTGACGCCCGACGATCTCGCCGTTCGTCAGACTGCTCGGATCTGTCGCGTCTACCCCCATAATTCTTGAGGTATTTACGCTCCATTCATCCTCATCCACTCCTCGGAAAAGTCCTATCGACACACGGTCAAGCGTCCAATCTCCCGCCTCACGCGCCTTAGACACCCACCAATGCAACGATCGGTAATTGACCCCGTCCTTGCGATAAAAATTATCGCGGTTAGCCTCGATATCGGCATCGATCTTTGAGCTGTCCACATTTCCGATACGGAAAAACATCGTTGCGGGCTGTATACGCCCGGCACCGTTCCCCATCGTAAAAGGCACGCCCGCCGCCGCCGCAACGTCACCGTCGCCCGTGCAATCCACAACCTTCTTGGCAATGACCGAATGAAGTCCGTCCTTGGCATACACCACTACCCTTGTTATACGGTCACTCGTGCGCTCAACGTCCACGCAGGAGGTGTGGTAAAGTATACGCACTCCCGCCTCGGCGAGCATCTCATCGGCGAGACGCTTGAGCCCCTCCGCTCTGAACGGCGTGACGTGTATATGCCCGACCGTTATGTATGAGGTAAAAGCCGAGGATGTCGGAACGGTCGAGGGATCTAACGCATCACCTACCGCAACCATACGGTCAACTATCTCCTCAAACATACCGCGTATAAGTCTTTCATTTCCGCCACTGTCGTAGCATGTCATAAAAGGCGCAACCAGACCCGCGGTTGCCATTCCCCCGCAAAAGCCGTTTGATTCGATCAACAACGTATCGGCGCCTCCGCGAGCTGCGGCGACCGCCGCGCACAGTCCGGCGGGACCCCCGCCCACGACGAGCACGTCGCATGAAATATCGTCAGTGATCTGCTTGACATACGTGTACATATCGGTACAATCCCCCTTTGATCGGCAATCCTTAGTTTTTATTTCATTCGACAAAAAAGCTCCGTACTGCGTTCGCAGTGCGGAGCCTTGGTGGAGACAGTGGGGCTCGAACCTACGACCTCACGGATGTGAACCGTGCGCTCTGACCAACTGAGCTATGCCTCC
>CAYWVC010000043.1:0-11738 GCA_964461635.1 uncultured Lachnospiraceae bacterium | reverse complement strand
GCGAAGGCGGCGGGGACTATCGGTATGAGGATCAGCGAGAGAGCCGACCACGTCATTCCGGTCACGGCGGAGATACCGCCGATCGGGGCAAGTATCAGGCTCGGCAGAGCCGACACTGCCGTGAGTATGAGGCTCGTCGGTGTGAAGAGCCTTCCGCGCTCGGTCTTGTCCTCCGCCCTCAGGACGAACAGGGCGACGTATTGCGTCAGGACGAGTCCGATAAAGGCTGCGGCGCCGACCGACTGTTCTCCGACGAGAGAGATCAGCACCGCCGGTATCGCTCCGACAAGTCCCGCTATCGCCGCCGCGACGAGCGATGCACGATCCGTGCGCCACGGGTTACGAAGCGTTACGGAACGGTATGCCCCGCGCATCGTGCCCCCACACGTGCGGTCGGAGGCGAAAACGAGCATTGCGCAGGCATCCACGATGAGTCCCGAGAGCAGCAACTGCACCGGACTGAAAACGTCGGCTCCCGACAGCACGGTCGGGACGGTGTACGCAAGCCTCAGCACCTGCGACATCATAAGGTACTTCACGGCGTTGCGCAGGTTATAGTTTATCTTCCTTGCACACGCGATAGCATTGAAGATGCCCTCAAGTCCGCCCTCACGGAGCCCGGCGCGCTTCACGAGCAGATCGGAATAGTATCTGAACACCTGCGCTCCGTCGGGGCTCGTGCCCTTGCCGGCGGGTCCGGAGGTCTCAAGCCGCTCTATATCGTCCTTCCCGGTTCCGTAGTCCGCGCGGTCGCAGGTCATTATCACGTCGCCGCAGGTCGCGGCGGAAAAATCCCCCGCATCGGTTCCGAACACGGCAACGGTGTGCCCCGCCTTGCGGGTGCGCTCGATCAGATCGCAGACCTCCTGTCTGTCGAAGCCGAGGTACGCCTTGTACCTCCCCTCCGCGGCGGGTATCTGAATAGAGTTTCGCCGACATTCGGAGGCAAAGGCTATCTCCGCCGCCGAGTCGGCTATCCCCGAGGCAAGGGCAAGCGCCACGCTGTCCTTCCCCTCCCCGTGCAGGACGAGGATCGGGAGCACGCCGGCTTCGGCAAGCTCACGGCACTTTCCGGGCACCGTCTTACAGACCGCTGCTCGGTAGCCGAAAATCCCTTCAAGTATACGGTCTCCGGCGGGCATAACGCTGATAACTGTCAGCGTTCGGCATCCCCTCTCCCGCATACGGTTGATCGCCGAGCTTGCCTTGTAGAGCTTCGTCACGTCGAAGTCGGAGAGTCCCCCGCCGACGGTGCGCTCGTAGCGGCAATCGGTGACTGCGGACGGATCCTCCGTCACCTCGACGGTGCGTATCACGCCCCCGTCGCTGACGCGGGTATTGACCCTGCCGCCGTTGATTGATGAGCCGAGGATCTCGGTTCGTATCCCGAGAGCCTTCAGGTCAAGTCCGAGACGGCGGCAGAAGTCCGCCGTCCCCTCGGTCAGCTCCGAACCGAGCTGATCCCCGAGTGCGGGATACCTTGCCGCGGCGGTCTGAGTAAGGACAAGCCCCTCGGCGGCGTTTATCAGCCTGCCGTCGAACATATCCTGCCCCGTAAGCTCGTGCGCGTCGGAGTAAGCCGACACGATCCGCAACCGACCGTCGGTCAGCGCGGCATCGCCGAGCAAAAAAAGTCGGTCAGCCGAGGCAATATCGGTCAGTGCCCCCGGCGTTTTTATCATAGCTCCCCCCGCCCTGCCGTTCGACGAGGCGCAGAAGGTGAAGCCCGCCGCCACCACGACGTTTCCGACGGCGTATACCGTCTCCCCGAGTGAGGAGACCGCCAGCGACAGGACCAGCATAAAGGTCCTCAGCATTGACGGTGAGCCGTAGGTGAATATTCCCACGACGGTCAGCGGAAGTATCATAAGCAGTGCGGCAAAGCTGTATATTCTCGAAAAGCGCTTGAGCTCCCTCAGCATCGGCGGGGGCTCGGTCGGGTCGTTCAGCGGCATACCGCCGACAAGCGCCCCGATATAGGTATGTTCACCCGTCTCCACCGCGATGGCTCGCGCCTCCCCCGTGAGGACGACCGTCCCCGCGTGGAGCATATTGAGCCGCCCCTCGATCGGCGGGACGGTGTCGGGCGCGTAGATCGCGGAGGCATCGGGTGCGACGCGCACGTACTCCCGGTCGGACTCACCCGTATATACCCGAACGGTAAGACGGTCGGTGGACACGAGCCGCGCGTCGCAGGGCAATATGTCACCCTCACCCACGAGGATCAGATCCCCCGGGACCACGCAACGCGCATCGGCAAGAAAGAGCTCGCCGTTGCGTATCACCCTGATCTTCGGTTGCGAATACCCCGCCATTGACTCGATCCGACGCTGGGAGATGATTGAAAAGACAGCCGAGACGGTAACGTTCACGGCGATCACTATCCCCGCCGTGATTGCCACGCCCGCCTCACTGAATATCGCCGCGATCAGCGTGACCCCGATCAGAAGCAGTAGCATAGGATCGGCAAGCACCGTGCGCAGACATCCGAATACAGAGCGCGCACCGACGAAGAAGAAGGAATTCCCCCCGCTTGTGCGAAGTCGGGAGCGCGCCGCCCTGCGGTCAAGCCCGGTGACGGAGTTCGTCCTCAGTGCGGCGACCGTTTCGTCAACGCCGCGCGCATACCACTTTTCTGCCATAGATCACATACAGTCGATCGACAGCTCGCCGCCCCGCACGCCGATGCGCGCGCGGGTAATACTGCGGTCGTAATCGGCTATGATCAGCTCGGCAAGGCGATCCTCCACGTTCTTCTGAATGAAACGTCTCATATTCCTTGCACCGAATTTGCGCGAGTATGACCTCTCGGCGATAAGAGCCGCCGCCGGTTCGGTGTAGGTAAGCGTGATATCCTTCTCCCGGAGCACCGATGCCAGCTCGCCGAGCATTATGCCCGCGATGGCGGCAAAGTCGTGCTCGTCAAGCGAGCGGAAGGTGATTATCTCATCCACACGGTTGATGAATTCGGGGCGCAAAAAGCCCTCCAGCGCCTTCTCGGTCTTGCGCTTGCCCGCTTCCTCTCGGTCGGAGGAGAAACCCGCGGCATTCGACGAGTTGTCCGAGCCCGCGTTGGTCGTCATTACTATTACGGTGTTCTCAAAGCTCACGACCTTGCCGTGAGAGTCGGTTATCCTGCCGTCGTCAAGGATCTGAAGCAGGACGTTCAGCACGTCGGGGTGCGCCTTCTCTATCTCGTCGAAGAGGATGACCGAGTAGGGTCTGCGTCTGATTTTCTCGGTTAGCTGACCCGCCTCGTCGTATCCGACGTAGCCCGGGGGAGAGCCTATGATCTTCGACACCGAGTGCTTTTCCATAAACTCCGACATATCGAGCCTTATCAGCGTTTCGGGCGAGTTGAACAGATCGGCGGCAAGCGTTTTCACGAGCTCGGTCTTGCCGACACCCGTGGGTCCCGCGAAGATGAAGGATACCGGTTTGCGCTTGTAGCTGATCCCGGCACGGCTGCGCTTGATGGCGCGCGAGACGGCTTCGACCGCCTCGTCCTGCCCGATGATGCGAGCTTTCAGCCGCGTTTCAAGCTTATCTATCTTCGCAAATTCGTTCTCACTGACGGTGGAGGCGGGTACGCCCGTCCAGATCTCTATCACCTGCGCAAGGTCCTCGCCCGTCATCCTGACGCTCTTGCAGGCGGGCTCAAGCTCGTGCAGGCGGTCGGAGAGCTTAAGCTCCTTTGCCCGGAGCGTAGCGATATCCTCGTATCTCTTCTGCTCGGCTTTCTCGTCTCCGGCGGGCGACGCGCTCTCAAGTCCCTCGCGCTCCTTTTTCAGCTCAAGCAGCTCGTCGCGGAGCTTATAGCTCTCGTTGAGCTCGGCGCTGGAGAGCGAGAGGTGCGACGCCGCCTCGTCAAGCAGGTCGATAGCCTTGTCGGGCAGATAGCGGTCGGTCAGATACCTCTCGGACAGGGAGACCGCTCGGTGCAGTACCTCCTCGGGTATTTCTATCGAATGATATTCCTCGTAATAATGCTTTATCCCGCGCAGGATGACGACCGTGTCCGCCTCGGACGGCTCGTTGACCGTGACGGGCTGGAAGCGGCGCTCAAGCGCGGCGTCCTTCTCAATATTTTTGCGGTATTCGGTCAGGGTGGTCGCGCCGATCACCTGCACCTCCCCGCGTGAGAGGGCGGGCTTCAGTATGTTAGCGGCGCTGATGCTGCCCTCGGCATCTCCGGTGCCCACGATGTTGTGCACCTCGTCTATGAAGAGGATCACGTTGCCGGCAGACTTAACGTCCTGAAGCAGACCGAGGATCCTTGATTCAAACTGCCCGCGGAACTGCGTACCGGCGACGAGCGCCGTAAGGTCCACGAGGTAGAGCTGCTTGCCCCGGAGCTTGTAGGGTACGTCGCCCGAGGCGATCTTCTGCGCCAGTGCCTCGGCTATCGCGGTCTTGCCGACGCCCGGCTCACCGATGAGGCAGGGATTGTTCTTCTGTCTGCGGCAGAGGATCTGTACCGTTCGCGCAAGCTCACGGTCGCGCCCGATCACCTTATCGAGCTCGCCCTCGGCGGCGCGGCGGGTAAGGTTGCGGCAGTAGGTATCGAGGAACTTGTACTTCTTCTCGCCCTTTTCCTCTCCGTCCTTGTTCTTCTTTTTCCTTTCGCGTCTCGGGAAGGGGAAGCCGACCTCGTTCTCTGCTTTATCGGGGTCGCCGTCGGTGGGGATGAGTCCCTCCTCGCCGAAGAGCTTCGGAAAATCTATCGCCGGGGCTCCCGCGTCCTCGTTATCGTCGTTGTCGGAGGGCAGACCGCCCTCTTCTTCTATCATTTTATTGAGGTCCTCCTCCATCCCGTCAAGCTGATCGGGGGTGATGCCGATCTTTTTGCAGACGTCGCCGAGCATATTCTCAACGGGCAGACCGAGCTCACGGGCGCACTTCATACAAAGTCCCTCGTTGACCTTCTCACCGTTATCTATCTTCGTCACGAACACGACGGCAACGCGCTTGTGACACCTTTCACACATCAACATTTACTTTTTTTCCTCACTCGTTTGATCGGCGGAGACCGCCTTTGACTTCGTAAAAACGTATTCGACCCCGTACATAACGAGGGCAAGCACCGTTATCCCGAGCGATACCGTGCACAGCACGATCACCTGCCACGGGAAGCCGGGCTGATACGGCTCTGATATAAGCAACGACATACAGATCGTCGCAAAGAAGGTCACGGCGGCGCATTTGCCGAATATATTGCTGACCACGACGACCTTGCGCTTACGGCTGATGATGAGTCCGCCGAAAAGCATCACGAGCTCCTTAAGTATGTAAGGAGCGGCGTACCAGAACGGTATTATCCTTGTTACCGACAGGCAGACGAGCGCCGTGCATTGCATCAGCTTGTCCGCTAATGGATCAAGTATCTTGCCCGCGTCGGTGATCCAGCCGAACCGCCGTGCGAGAAAGCCATCGACCACGTCGGTAGCCTCCGCCGCCGCGAAAACTATAATGGCGGCCGTCGTGCTTCCGTTTTTGATGTTGGCAAAGAATACTGCGGCAAAAACGCCCACGAGCAGCAGTCTTATAACCGACAGAACGTTTGGAATGTACTTCAATTTCATCTTCAAGCTATCACCTCATTTCAAAATACGGGGTCCTGTTCCGGGGAAGCTTAAAATTTTATATATTCGATCCCCGACGGCAGGAAGTAGAAGAGCTCGTCTCCGTCCCGCACTGCGAGCCTCCCCACGCCGACCGAGGACTTTTCGACCCGTGATTCCCTTCCCGAGCCGTAGTCCAGCCTTATTATTTCCTTATCGGTGTCCAAAAAAACGTATTCGCCGTATCCCTCGACCGATATTATAACGTCCTCTACCGTTTGATTATACACCGCACGGCCGTGTTTGTCAATCACGGTGACCTCACTGCCCTCGTAGCCGCCGAGCACCGCGATACAGCCGAAATCCCCTACCGCAACGTCGGTCAGGGCGGACTGTGTTGCGACGTTAGCCGTCGGGATCTCCTCTATGGGATTACCGTTTTTATCGTAGGTCAGTATCCGGTCGGTGCAGACCGCAATCGCATTCCCGGTTGAGGTGAAGGCGCAGTAGAGCGGCACGGTGCCGTCAATCTTTATCTCGGCATACGCCTCGCTTGACGGGATGCGCGACAGGTAGAGCCTTGTTTGTATCACCCCGTCGCTCTCGGCAAAGGAGAGCACGCCGAGCCGATCCCCCGAGCCCGAGATCGCCACGTCCACGACGTACGATGCTCGCCCGAGGCTCATAATCTCCTCAAACCGGCGGTTGTAGACCTTCACCGCCGAGATATGCGTGTTGTCGCCGGTGATAACGGCAAAGCTCCCGTTGTCGGCGACGGCGGCACCGTATATCGGGTACTCCGTGTTCTCCGAATAGACCTCGGTAAAGAGGTTATAGACCGAAAAGCTCTTGCCGCCCGTGCCGTACACGAGCATATAGCGATCCGACGTTTCTATCGCGGACCGCGAATAGACCGTGTCGTCGCTGATCGCGACCCTACCCGACGGGGTATAGAGCCGCAGACCCGTCTTGCCCGCCACGGCAAGCTTGCCGCCGAACACCCCGACCCCACTGTTTTCGTCGGCATCGAGGATCACGCGGTCGATCCCGTCGTCGGCGGAGGTCAGGTACGCACCGAAATCGGTTATGAAATAGTGCAGATTGTCGTACGACACCCACTCGTTGTTGAAGATCAGCGAGACGAGCAGAAAAAGGGTCAGCAGGGCGAGCAGAAGCATCTCCGCCGTGCCGAGGCGATCGGCTACCCTTCCGTAGTATTCGTTATGCGGACTGAGGTATTTTTTCTTGATCCTGTCCTTCCCGCCAAGGTGAAGGTAGGGCTTCAGCTTATCCAAAAACACTGTCCGATCGCTCCTTTCGTTTATTTGTAGGTCACCCGGTTGAGGAAAAGCCCCTCGGCAGGGGCGGTGACCCCCGCCGCCGAACGGTCGGCGGCATTCGTGATATCGGCTATCGCCTCGGGTGCAAGCTTACCCTCGCCGACGGCGACAAGCGTTCCCGTCATTATCCTTACCATATTGTAGAGGAAGCCGTCCGCGCAAACGCGGAATACGGCGAGCTCACCCTCGCGGGTGACGCGGGCGGCATCGACCGTTCGCACGGTGTCACTTATCTTCGACCCCGCCGCCATATAGGAGGCGAAGTCGTGCCTGCCCACAAGGTACGCCGCCGCACGGTCCATCGCATCGGTATCAAGGCGGTGCGGTACGTGCCAGCACCTTCCGACGAGGAAGGCATCTCGCTCCGGGCGGTCGAGTATCCTGTATATATATTCCTTGTTTTTTACGTCGTATCTCGGGTGAAAGTCATCGGCGACCCACTCCGCCGACAGCACCGAAATGCTCGGCGGCAGGAAGGTATTCAGTGCGCGCGGCACCGAGCCTATCGGTACCCCCGTAGTTATTCCGTTGCCGTCCCGCGCCGAGATAGCCGCGCGGTAACCGAGGGCGTGCACCCCGCTGTCGGTGCGGCTGCACCCCGTTACGTTGCATCGGAAGCCGAAGAGCTTCTCCGCCGCGGACGTCAGCACCTCCTGCACCGACCTCCCGTTCTTCTGCGATTGCCAACCGCAGAAATCGTTTCCGACGAACGACATTTCGATAAGTATCTTCATCAGGGCATCACGTATCCTATACCGTATTTTGAGGCGTAAACGTTTATCGCCACCACCGCGGCACCGAAGGCGACCATAAGCACGAGCGCCACGGCGTCGGAGGGCTTGAAGCGTGATACACGGAGCTTCGTCCGTCCCTCTCCGCCGTGATAACAGCGGCACTCCATAGCCGTCGCAAGCTCATCCGCCCGACGGAATGCCGAGACGAAGAGCGGGATGATTATCGGCACGACCGCCTTCGCGCGCTTTATAAGTCCTCCCGACGAGAAGTCGGTCCCGCGCGCCTTTTGCGCCGACATTATCCGATCAGCCTCGTCGATCAGCGTCGGCACGAACCGGAGCGCGATCGACATCATCATAGCGAATTCGTGGACCGGAAGCTTGATCTTTTTAAGCGGGGACAGGAGGCTCTCGGTCCCGTCGGTCAGCTCTATCGGCGTCGTCGTGTAGGTCAGAAAAACGCTTGATCCGATTATGAGGGTCACGATACGCACCGCCATAAACGCCGCGTTATAGAGCCCCTCGGCATATATCTTTATAAATCGCCACTCAAAGAGCAACCGCTCACCGTCGGTCCAGAATATATTCAGCACGACGGTAAAGAGCATAATAACGATGAGCGGCTTTATCGCATTCAGCACCACCCGAAGCGGTATGCGCGAAAGCAACACGAGCACTATCCCCGAAATCAACAGCAGGCAGAAAGCAAACGTGCTCTTGCAAAGGAAGGTCACGACGATGTAAAGCAAGGCAAGTATCAGCTTGGTTCGCGCATCGAGCCGATGTATCGGGGAGCTCGCGGCGTAATACTGTCCGATAGATAGATTTTTCATTTGATACCGTCGCCCGCTCCTATCCCGAATATTTCGGCAAGTGCCGAGTACGCCGCGTCGACCGTGTAGATATTTTCGCTCACGGGAACGCCGCGCTCACGCAGAAGCGACGCAAGCTTCGTGATCTGCGGCAGGTCGAGTCCGGTGCGCCGGAGCTCCTCTGCGTGCGAGAATACCTCCTCACAGCTCCCGCTCGTAAGCACTCGGGCGTTTGCCATTACGACGAGCTCGTCGCACCAACGCGCCATATCCTCCATACTGTGACTTACGATAATGACCGTCGCGTTCCGCAGGCGGCGGTATTCGGCAATAGCCGTGAACACCGTTTCGCGCCCGATGGGATCGAGCCCCGCGGCGGGCTCGTCAAGCACGAGCAGCTCGGGCTCCATAGCCATCACGCCCGCGATCGCGGCGCGACGCTTTTGCCCGCCCGAAAGGTCGAAGGGCGATGCCGAGAGCTGTGCGTCGGTAAGTCCGACGATCGTCGCGGCTTCGTGCACGCGGCGCGAGATCTCCCCCTCCGACAGCCCCATATTTCGGGGACCGAAGGCGATATCCTTCTCCACCGTGTCCTCAAAGAGCTGATATTCGGGGTACTGCATCACGAGCCCGACGCGGAAGCGTACGGCTCCGAGCTTCTTCGGCTCAGCCCATATGCTCTTTCCGTCGAGCAGAACGTCGCCCGTCTGAGGCTTGGTCAGCCCGTTCAGCATACTGACAAGGGTCGATTTTCCCGACCCGGTGTGCCCTATCAGCCCCGTGATGAGCCCGGATTTGAAGCCCACGCTGACACCGTCAAGGGCTACCGTCTCGTAGACCGTGCCCGGCATATATTTGAAGGTGACGTTCTTAAGCTCAGCTTTGTTCATAGCCTTGATCCCCCCTTCAGCGCCGAAATGATGAGCTCGGCGCACTTCTCGGGGGTGGTCGTGTCCCCGTCGGGGATCGCGGCACCCGCATCACGCAGTCTTTGCACGAGCGCGGCACCCTGCGGCAGCTCCAGCCCCGCGGCGGCGATGAGCTCGCGGTCGGAATAGACCTCGCCCGGCTTGCCGTCGGCAATGATCCTGCCCCCGTCCATAACTATTACCCGGTCGGCGCGCACCGCCTCGTCCATATAGTGGGTGATCGTGATCACGGTGATCCCCTGCTCGCGGTTGAGCTTCTCCATCATCGCGACGGTATCGCGACGACCCACGGGATCGAGCATAGCCGTCGATTCGTCGAATATTATACAGCGCGGGAGCATTGCCACGATCCCCGCGATGGCGACGCGTTGCTTCTGCCCGCCCGAGAGTCTGTGCGGCTCGCGCTTGGCAAATTCGGTCATACCGACCGTCGCAAGCGCCCCGTCGACGCGGCGGCGGATCTCCTCCCTCGGCAGTCCGAGGTTCTCGGGCCCGAATGCCACGTCGTCCTCCACTATCGTCGCCACGAGCTGATTGTCGGGGTTCTGAAACACCATTCCGACCTCGCGCCGGAGCTCGTACAGCTCGTCTTCGGTCAGGTCGGGGGAGGTTATCTCCTTCCCCGCCACGAATATCTTGCCCGCCGTCGGATCAAGAATAAGGTTCAAAAGCTTTGCTAAGGTCGATTTGCCCGAACCGTTCCGCCCGATGACGGCTACGTATTCCCCCTCGCCTATCTCAAGGCTGAGGTCAGACACGGCGGGATCGTCCCGCGTGTCCTTGCCGTCCCCGTAGGAGTAGGACAGCCCTTCGATCTTTATAAAAGGTTCTTTCAATCTCGTTCTCCGTAAAATTTTATCATTTCGCCGTCCAGCGCACCGATGCGCCGCAGGGCAGATATGAGCCCGATCGCTTTACGGGCAGGGCAAGCTCACCCGCGTCGGACTCCCCGCCGAAGCGTGAGCGGACGTTGAGGTCGAGCAGATAGCGCATAGTCAAGGGCGACAGCCCGGTCGTGTAGGAGTTTATCAGGAAGAAGAGCGGCTCGTCCGAGAGCACGCGTGAGGTGAGCTCCACCAGATCCCCGATGTTCTCCTCAAGCTTCCACGTCTCGCCCCCCGGACCGCGCCCGTAGGAGGGAGGGTCCATTATCACTGCGTCGTAGCGGTTGCCGCGGCGTATCTCGCGCTCGGTAAACTTGCGGCAATCGTCGACTATGTACCTGATCGGAGCATCGGAAAGTCCGCTGAGCGCCGCGTTCTCCTTGGCTTGAGCCACCATTCCCTTCGCCGCATCGACGTGCACGACCGAGGCGCCGGCTTTCGCCGCCGCGACCGTTGCCCCGCCCGTGTAGGCGAACAGATTCAGCGCCCGTATCGGACGCCCCGCCGAGGCGATGAGACGGCTGAACCAATCCCAATTAGCCGCCTGCTCGGGAAAGAGCCCCGTGTGCTTGAAGCCCATCGGCTTTATCAGAAAGCGTAAGCCGAGGTGCCCGTAGCTCACGTTCCAGCTCGCCGGCAAGCGGTTCTGCGACCACGCGCCGCCGCCGCTTCGCGACCTCTTGTAGGAGGCATCGGCACGCTGCCATTCCTCACCGCGACGGCTGCTCCAGATCACCTGAGGGTCGGGGCGCACGAGAGTGTACCTTCCCCAACGCTCAAGCCGCTCCCCGTCGGAGGTGTCTATAAGCTCGTAATCCTTCCAATTATCGGCTACCCACATAATATCTTCTCTCTTTCCGGTCTTACTTGATGTTGTAGTACTTCGCCAAACGCGAGCCGCCGGTGTGCGCGTGGCAAATGGCGATCGCAAGGGCGTCGGCGGTGTCGTCGGGCTTCGGTGGCTTTTCCAAGCCGAGCATCATAGTCACCATCGTGATGACCTGCTTCTTGTCGGCGCGCCCGTAGCCCACCACCGCCTGCTTTACCTGAAGCGGGGTGTATTCGTTTATCGCAAGGCCCTCCCGACGGCAACGGCAAAGGATGACCCCGCGCGCCTCGGCGACTCTGATGCCCGTCGTGACGTTCGTGTTGAAGAAGAGCTCCTCGATCGCGAGCTCGTCGGGAGAGTACCGTCCGATCAGCTCGGTCAAGCCCTCGTCGATCCGCACGAGGCGTTCCTCGGTCGCCATCCCCGCGGGAGTCGTCAGCGAGCCGTAGTCTACCGTGCGAAAGCGCGAGCCCTCGTAGTCCACGACCCCCCAGCCTACGATCGCCAACCCCGGGTCTATTCCGAGTATCCTCATCTCCACCCCTCCTGTCCAAGGTAATGTTCAAGGCAAAAAACTAATCCACCTTATATTATATCATATAATTATCCTTGAGTCAAACGCTTTTTATAATTTGTGAGGTGATACTTT
>CAYWVC010000042.1:0-12612 GCA_964461635.1 uncultured Lachnospiraceae bacterium | reverse complement strand
CGAAGCTTTTTTAATATTTCGGACGTATTTTTTGTTTACTTTTCACAAACTTTTGGAAGCCGCAATTTGTCTCAATTTGAGCGAATAATTATGCAAGCATATCGCAAATTCCGCATAATTATGCATAATTGGCAAGCAAATCTCCCCGCCGACCGTTTTGGTCGGCGGGGAGATTATTTATTGTGCGGTGACCGCCGCCACCGTCGTGGGGTCAGCTTTGACCCTCATCGCTTGTGTCCTTCGATTCTGCCAAGCGATCCCAATCGGTCATCTCCTCGGTCACGTCCTTTCCGAACAGCGCCGCGATTGCCTTGATATTTTCGCGCAGTGCCTCCTTTTCCTCCTCGGTCTTTTCGGAGGCGTTCTCGACGTAGTAATCCTTGCACTTTTCCTTGATCTGCTCGACGTCCTCCTCCCCGACCTTCTCGGTCAGCTCAAGCACGTCGGTCGTAAGGTTACCCTCGTCGTCGTAGGCGACCGCCTTTATTGCCTCGGTCGTAAGGCGCGACTCCACGATAGTCTCGACCATCTCCTCGATCCCCTCGGGATCGTCGTTGTAGATATCCTTGATATTCTCGGTGACCGAGCCGCCCTCGCCTTCCGATTTCTCGGTCGACGCCTTCATAAGCTTCATAGCGTAGTCAACCGCCTTTGCTTCCTTCTCGATCTCCTCCTCGGTAAATTCCTCGCTCGCCATAACGTCGATCATGGTGGACAGGAGCTTCTGGGTATACTTATTCTCGCCGCCGTCCTTGCCCGAAAGCATAGAGGAATTCAAGACCGTGCTGTCGTTGATTATCTCCTTGATTATCGCCGCGGTACTGCCGTTCAGCGACTTTATCAACCCGTTAAGGGTGGCGGTCATTGCCACCATATCGGTATCGCCGCTGCCGTTCTGGTAGGTATCAAGCAGCACGACCGCCTGCTGGACCGCGGTCAGCAGATCCTCCATATTGAGGTCCTCTCCCGCCTCGATATGTGCAAGCAGGATATCGGCAACGCTGCGCATACTGTTGAACTTACTTGAGCGGAGGATGCCGACCACCGCGTCGTGCGTGCCCTCTCCAAGCAGAACGCTTTGCTCCGCCGAATCAATGAACCGCCCGAGCGAAACGAGGTCGACGCGCTGAAGGCTCGCCATTACGTCGTTGCCGTCAAGCTCGTCAAAGGTTGCCAGCGCATCCAAACCGTTGCTGAACGCCTTGGCAAGCAGAACCGATTCGGCTTTAAGGTCCTCGTCGGTCATATTTTCCGCCACGTCGGAGACCTCCACCCCGTCGTAAACGTTGAAGAGCACGAGGATCTGCTCGAATGCGTAAGACACGCCGGGTGTCACAAGGTGCCTGCAATCCTCGTTATGGAATATCGCGCACATAAGCTCGTAGATCAGCTCGTCGTTGCCGGCAAGCGGCTTCAGATTGTCGTAGGTCGAATCCCTCATCGACACCGCGACCTCGTACGGCACGCGGTATCTTATCATTATCTTGCAGACCTCGCCGACCGTTTCAACGTCGGCGGAGATCGAATCGGCGGTCATAGCCGACAGGAGCTCGAATACCGGTGCCGTTATCGTTGAATGGTCACCGTAAACGATCTCGTCGGAATAATTCTCCATCACTATCCTCGCCGCCTGTGAGATCAGCTCGGCTCCCACTCGCGCGTGCAGCTCGGATTCCGAGATATAGTCCGCAAGAATGTCGATCGCGCGGATCTGATCATCGCCGTATTCACCGAAATCGTCAAGGAAGCACACCGAAGCGGACAGCAGGTCGGTTATCTGACCGAGCTCGCCCCCGAGACTGTACGTTCTGCCGTCCACACGCGTCGCAGACATAAGGTCGTAGGTCAACCCGAAGGGACCGAAATGGGACATACGGAACATAACGTTGTTGCAAACGGGCGCAGTGTAGTCGCCGAAAAAGCTCTCTACACCCTCGTAATCCAGCTTTCCGTCCCCGTCGGCGATGCGGTAGCCGAGCAGTTCGGTCTCGCCATCGGCGATCTCCACGTCAATATCGGCATCGGCAGCCGCCGAAAGCAGGGTATCCACACAATCGGTAAGATTATACACCAATCCCGAAAGGGGCATCAGCACAAGCGCCACGGTAACGACGGCAACCAATCCGCGAAGTGTCGCGCCGACGGCACGGCTCCACGCCGGGACCGGGACCTTGGTCTTCTTTTTCTTCGCCTTTGCGGGCTGAGCCTCGGCATCGGCGGGAGTATCCGCGGCGGCGGGCTGAGTCTCTGCCGTCTCTGCCGCGGCAGGCTCAACGGGCTCGGAGCTCTCTGCGGTCTCGGCGGCTTCGACCGGTTCGGCGGAGTCGGCAGTGACCGCCGCACCGTTGGTGCCTTTTGCCTTCTTCGCGGCTTTTGCCGCGCGCTTCTCGGCTTTCTTTTGCTTTTTCGCGGCAAACTTCTCGGGATCCACTCCGATGCCGAACGCCCTGCCGATAAAGAACACCGGAAGTATAAGGATCAGATCAAGGATCACAAAAAGCGCGGTAAATACGAAGGGCACGACCCCCGACACCGCCAGCACCGCGACGAGCGACGCCGTGGCATCCACCGACGTGACGCCGAACGATCCGAGAAGCTGTTCGATCATAGGCGCAAAAACGTCACGGAGCACCTCGGGCGAAACGAACACGAAGATCAGCTTCGTCACGGCGAAGGCAAGCAACGCCGCAACCGCCGCACGGATAACGGCAAGCAAGCCCTTTTTCCAACCCTTGAACACTCCGTACACGATACAGCCCGCCACGGCGAGCCCCGCAACGACCGTCAAGGCAATCATTACGGTATTCATTATCATAGGTATATTCATATAAACCTCCTGCCTAATATTCCTATACTTCCCACAAGTGTATCACATTATCAATAAATTGTCAACAGTTACGCATAAAAAACGGCAGTGCCGTAAATTCACGCCAAAAGCCCTTGAAAAAGCAATCGCTTTATGATATAATGAATTTAATTATAAGATCACGGTGACCGGAGGAAAAATGAAAAAAGAATACCTTGAATGCGGAAGGATCATTAACACGCACGGCGTAGCCGGAGCGGTAAAAATAGATCCGTGGTGCGATTCCCCGGCTGTGCTTGCCGGGCTGAAACAGATATTTTTTGAGGAAAACGGAGCCTACCGCCCCGTAAAGCTCCTGCGTGCATCGGTCTTCAAGCGCTTCGTCATCGCGACACTTGAGGGAGTCGACGGCATCGACGCCGCCGAGACGTTGCGCGAGACCGTCGTTTACGCCCACCGCGACGATCTGGGGCTCGGCGACGGCGATCACTTCATCTCCGACCTCATCGACCTCCCGGTAGTCGACTTCGCCACCGGAAAGAAGTACGGCAGACTGTGCGGAGTGATAAACAACGGTGCCTCCGACATCTACGAGATCGAAACACCCGACGGCGTGCGGATGATCCCCGCCGTGCCCGAATTCGTGAAGAGGATAGATACCGACGGGGGCATCTTCATCTCCCCCATTGAAGGAATGTTCGATTGATATGAGATTCGATATAATGACCCTCTTCCCCGAGCTGGTGGACACCGTGCTCGGCGAAAGCGTGATCGGGCGTGCGCAGAACGCGGGCGCGATCACCGTGAAGACCTGGAACATCCGCGACTATTCGGAAAACAAGCACCGCCGCGTCGACGATACGCCCTACGGCGGGGGATTCGGTATGCTGATGGCGGCACCGCCGATCTACAATTGCTACCGCGCGATCACCGAGGCGACCCCCGATATCGCGCGGCGACACGTGATATATATGTCACCGAAGGGCAAGGTGCTGACTCAAAGCCGCGCCGCCGAGCTCGCCGCGAGCTTCGATCAGCTCGTGATCCTCTGCGGTCACTACGAGGGGGTCGATTGCCGAATAGTCGACGAAATAGTGGATGAGGAGCTCTCTGTCGGGGACTTCGTTCTCACGGGCGGAGAGATACCCGCCTGCATCCTGACCGACTGCGTGGCGAGGCTATGCCCCGGGGTACTGTCCGATCCCGAATGCAGTGAGCGGGAGAGCCTTACCGACGGACTGCTCGAATACCCCCAATATACGCGCCCATACGAATTTCACGGCGTAAAGGTCCCGGACGTTCTGATCTCGGGTCACCACGCCAATATAGATAAATGGCGAGCGGAGCAGGCCCTTGCCGAGACGCGGCTGAAGCGCCCCGACCTGCTTGCCGCCAAAGATACGGAGGCGAAGGCTTGATAAACGAAAAAAAACGCGTTAAATCCCGACGGCACGGCAGCGGAATACTGCGCGGACTCGGTGCTCTCGCCTCACTGGTCCATCGCGGGGTCAAGAACGGCTTGGTCGGCAGACTTATGAGCCGCTATACCGCCGAGAACGATTCGCTCCACCGGAGCCTTTCGGCGTCGGTCGTGAAACGCGATTCAAAATTCGGACAGTTCGTGCGGCAGGCACGCTTCACCGTGGGCGAGCAGTTTGAGGAGAGCCGCATTGCGACGGCAGTGAGACGGGTATATACCTTTCTCCTCGGTTGCAGGCTGCGGCTGTACGGAACGTTTCTTGCGACCTTCGGGCTCTATACCGCACTCGTATACGCCGCCGAGCGTTACCTTTTCCACACCGCGGTCAACGAGGACTTTCTCGTCTGCGGTATCGTGACCGTTCTTGCCGCGCTTCCGCTGATTCTCAGCGGAAGGACCTTTGCCGACGCGGTTCGGACGAGCCGTGCGGGGACCTTCCTGTTCTGCAATTTCTTCGGCATTCCCTCCGAGAAATTCAACGTCGCCCCCGAGCGGCACGGAGATGCCTACAACTTTGCGATAATCGCGGGGGTTGCCGCGGGAAGCCTGACCTTCTTCCTCTCGCCCGTCTACGTCTACCTTGCGATAATAGCAGTCATTGCCGTCGCGGTCATACTGTCGTTCCCCGAAACGGGCGTTCTGATCGCAATACTGCTGCTCCCCTTCGGAGGCTACAGTGCCGCCTCCGGGATGCTCGGCGCGGTCACCCTGCTGTTCTCGTTCGGCTACGCGGTAAAGTTCCTGCGTGGCAAACGGGTATTGCACTTTGATATATTCGATCTTGCACTCGCCTTCTTCGCCCTTGCCGTCAGCCTTGCACAGCTCGTGCGCGGCGGATCGGGAGCGTCGGGAGCCGAAAACTGTCTGCTTCTGCTCGTAGGCTGCTTCGTCGCGGGAAACCTTATGCGCACCAAGACTTGGATAAGGAGATGCGTTTACTCGCTCACCGCCTCAGCGACCTTTTCTTCAATGATATATATATGGCAAAGGGTGACGGAACGTGTCGGGACCGTCGTGATAGGTAAAAGCGCCATACGCCTCTTCCCCGCCGGGGTCGAGCCCTTCTTCGACAGCGGCGACCTATTTGCCGCATATCTGACCGTTGCGTTCATATTCACGCTTTGCAGTGCCGGGTCGTTAAGGGGGATGAAACGCCGTACCATTTGTATGATGTCCTCCGTTGCGATACTCACCGCGATATTTTTAACCGGATCGGTGTCCGGAATATTCGGTGTCGCCGTCGCGTGGCTGTCCTTCGTCATAGCCATCAGCCGCCGCGCATTGGTAAACGCATTCTTCATCTTCCTCATCGCGTTGAGCGCTATGCTCGTGTTGCCCACCGCCGTCTATTCGTGGCTCGGAAGAGCCGTTAACTCGGGCTCCGGGGCGGTCGTTCGCATACTTCGCACGTGGCAGGGCGCGGCAAGGCTCGCCGTCGCCACGCTCTTCGGCGGAACCGGCTTCGGGGGCTTTGATGCGCTCTACCCAAGCTATGCGGTTCCGGGCTTTGAATCGGCAGCCGACAGCTCCGCGCTGTGGCTCCAGCTCCTGTGCGAGATGGGGATCGTCGGCTTGCTTCTCTTCGGCTTTGCGGTGTTCCTTATCCTTCAGAACTGCTTTGAGTTTGCATCGCGCACCGAGGATCGCCGGGCAAAGAAGTTCACCCTTGCAACAATGGCAACCCTCATCGGACTGCTCTCGCAATCAATGCTCTGCAACGTATTCGCGGATGAGCGGATATTCTTCGCCTTCTGGCTGATCTGCACTCTGACCTGCGCGTATATACGGCTCTGCCGCACCGAGGCGGAGGACGCGCTGATCGGCAAGGCAAATACCGAATACGCCGCAACCGCAGAGCTATGACCCGAGGCAGTCGGATACACTAATACAGGAAGGAAGCCTTAACGGGCACGGTAATTTCAAATGGATGAAAATAAGCTCAAGCGTTCCGCACCGCAAAGAAAGGGCGGAAGGCTCAACGTTCTCGACATCATAATCATACTGCTTCTCGTGTTCACGGCGGCGATCGCGATTCTGTTGACCGTGCGCAGTGTGGAGGATGCCGCCACCTCGGGACAAAAGGTCAGGATATCCTACACCGTCGTGATAGAGGATATAGACGACACGATATATAAAAACGTTTTTGAGAGCGCCAACCGCTCCGACAACACGTACAGCGTGGAGATCGGACAAACGGTCATCGACGGAAATACCGGCGCAACGATCGGCTACGTCGCAAAGCTCCCCGAATCGGTGCCCTACTACGAATTCGTGCTCGACACCGACAGCTCGGGCGAAAGCGTCGCGGTGAAAAAGCAATACTCGGATCGCCACAACGTTATAATCACCGTCACCGCCGACGCGTACTATTCGGAGGGGACGGGCTACACCGTGGACGGTTGCCGCATTGCGGTGGGACGTGAGTTTGACCTTCGGATCGCGGGCTTCTCCAAAGCCGGCGTTTGCGATACACTCAACGTTCAGGCCGATAATTGACGGAGGAAGAGATGAAAGATAAAAAAATTAAGAAAACGGGCAAAAAAGCCGGATCCGCGGCAAGCTTCAACGTCGTCGATCTGCTTATAATAGTGGTAATACTCGCCTGCATCACCGGAGTCGTGCTGAGATACACCGTGCTCAGCGACACGTGGAGCCTTGACGGCGGGGACGTATACTACATCACCTTCCGCGCCGACTCGCTGTCCTATACCGCATATTCCACGTTGCTTGTGGCTTCCTCCGAGCAAAACGACAATTGGCTCTACCTTGACGACGGGATAACCGAGCTCGGGAGCCTCAGCATAAGCAACGGAAGCTCGATCGCGGGTATGCCGGATAACCTCACCTACCGTCTCGCCGACGGCTCGGAGCTCAGCGTTCCCTACTCGTCAAGCGAGAACGACAACGACGTGACGTGGACGCTCACCGGCAAGATAATGTGCCACGGCAAGATCGCGCAGGACGGAGGATTCCTGCTCAACGGGCAAAAATATATAAGCATCAACGACCGTCTGACCGTCTACTCCAAATATTGCGATCTTGACCTCACCGTGACCGGAATTGCCCCCTCTCTTGTCGACTGATACCCCCGAAAAGCGTATTTTATGTGAATTTTGCCTTGATTAACCTTCTCAAGGCTTGGAAATTTCATTAAAAAACGCAATAGCTTGCCTCTTGATTTTGGGGTGGTTTCTTGTTATAATTGTAACAATATAAAAGTACAATACGAAAATATGCCCGCATCGCGGCTTTGATGCGAACTCACGGCATATTGGTGGAGGGTCTTTATGGTCTCGCGTGACGTAACAATAGTCAACAGTATGGGGCTTCACGCTCGCCCCGCAACCTTCTTCGTTCAGAGCGCACACAAGTTCAAGAGCAGCGTTTGGGTGGAAAGCGGCGACCGCAAGGTCAATGCCAAGAGCCTTCTCGGCGTGCTCTCCCTCGGCATAACGAAGGGAATGACCGTTTCGATCGTGGCTGACGGCTACGACGAGGAAACCGCCGTTGCCCAGCTTGCCGAGCTTATTGATTCCGGCATCGGCGAACAAACTGACAAGCAAGCCTGAATCACGGCAAAAAGCTGATGCATACCCTGCGTCGGCTTTTTTCTTTTAGGAAACCGCCACGCGCAAAGAAAGGAGAGCCACCTATGCAATCCCGCCTTCCCTTTCTGCTTGAAAAGGCAAACGCACTTCCGCTCACCCCGGGAGTATATATAATGCACGACCGATCGGGCAAGGTCATCTACGTCGGCAAGTCCCGCCACCTCAAGTCCCGCGTCTCGCAATATTTTCAAAGCAGTCGGAAAAACGTCAAAACGCAGAAAATGGTTGATGCCGTCTACGACTTCGACTACATTCTCTGCTCAACCGAGATAGAGGCGCTCTCGCTCGAAAACACCCTCATAAAGCAATATAACCCGAGATATAATATCAGACTGAAGGATGCAAAATCCTATCCGTATATAAAGCTCACCGCCGAGGAATATCCCCGCCTTACCGTAACCCGCAAGCGCACCGCCGACAAGTCAAAGTACTTCGGTCCCTATTCGGGCGTTGCGACAGCCTACGGCGCGGTCAATACGGTAAACAAGGCACTCGGGCTCCCGACCTGCAAGCGCGTTTTTCCGCGCGACTTCGGCAAGGAGCGTCCGTGTATATACTATCAGATGAAGCGTTGCTGCGGGCTCTGCCTCGGAAATATCACGGCGGAGGAATACGGCACGCTCGTACGCTCGGCAGTCGATATACTGCGCGGAAATACCTCGCGCGTTCGACGTGAGCTTGAAGCCGAAATGTACAGATACTCGGATGCCGAGCAATATGAGGCGGCGGCGCGCTGTCGCGATACCCTGAACGCGCTCGGCGCCCTCAGTGAACGCCAGCACGTCGTCGGCGCACCGGGAACCGAGGCGGACGTCGTCGGAATTTACTCCGACGAGCTCTGCTCCGCCGTCGCATTCCTTTACGTTCGCGACGGAGCACTTACCGATGAAAACGTCTTTACCTTCGGTGCGGATGAGCTTACCGATCCCTCCGACGTTGCCTCGCTCATATGCCGGCACTACCGTCTGCGTGAATATATCCCGTCCGAGATATGTCTTTCGTTTGAGCTCGACGGCGACGACGCGGAGCTCGTGACCGAATACCTCTCCTCCTTGGCGGGGAGAAAAGTCGCGCTCCGCACACCACAGCGCGGGGACCTTCGGGCGCTTTGCCGGGTCGCCGACGGAAACGCCGCCGAAAAAGCCAAACAGCATCTTGAGAGCCTGCGAAAGGACGAAAAGAGCCTGGCCCGCCTTGCCGAGCTGCTGTCGCTGGAGGTCTATCCCGAGCGGATAGAGGCATACGATATCTCCAACCTCGGCAGTGAGCACCTCACCGCAGGTATGATCGTGTGCGAGAACGGTAAATTCGCCAAGCGCGATTATCGCACCTTCCGCATAAAAACGGTGGACGGCACCGACGACTACGCAAGTATGCGGGAGGCGATACGGCGGCGATTCACCCACGTAAACGGGGAAAACGGGACCCTTCCCGATCCGCCCGACCTTATACTGCTTGACGGCGGCAAGGGGCACGTCTCGGTCGTGCGGGAGCTGCTTGACTCGCTCGGCATATATATCCCCGTGTTCGGTATGGTAAAGGACGATCACCACAAAACCCGCGCTCTGACCACCGACGTCGGCGAGATCAACATCGCCCGCGAGCAGGCGGTATTCACCCTGATCTACCGCATACAGGAGGAGGTCCACCGCTTCACCGTATCAAGAATGGATAACGCCAAGCGTAAAACGCTCAGGCACTCCTCGCTTGAAACCGTTCCCGGTATCGGTCCGGCAAAGGCAAGGGCTCTGCTCTCCCACTTCGGCACACTTACGGCTGTCCGAGCCGCCGATACCGACAGCCTTCGTTCGGTCAAGGGTATATCGCTTGCCGATGCCGAACGGATATACGCGCATTTTCACGGAAAGGATGACGAAAAATGAGGATAATAAGCGGATCCGCAAGGGGTACTAAGCTCTTCACTCTTGAGGGCGACGCCACCCGACCGACCTCGGAACGCGCCAAGGAAGCCGTCTTCTCAATGATACAGTTCTCTATTGAGGGGCGGCGGGTGCTCGACCTCTTCGGCGGGTCGGGGCAGCTCGCGCTTGAAGCGCTCAGCCGCGGTGCGGCACACGCCACCGTCTGCGACAGCTCAAGGGCGGCGATCGACGTGATAAAGCGCAACGCCGAACGCACGCACCTCTCCGACCGTTGCGATATAATCTGCGCCGATTGGGATAAGACGGTCGAACGCGCGAAGCGACAGGGACAAAAGTTTGACGTCGTGTTTCTCGACCCGCCCTACCGCGCCGGACTGATGAACACCGTGCTGACAAGCCTTCGCGAGCTGCTGAAGCCAACCTCGCTCGTGATCTGCGAGAGCGGCGAGCCGCTGTGTAAGATTCCCGATCATCTTGAAGCCGTCAAGGTCGCAAAATACGGCATCGCCAACGTAACTGTACTCAAACCGAAAAAGGAGGATAACCCGAAATGAAAATATGTGTGGTCCCCGGGAGCTTCGATCCCTTCACTCTCGGTCACCTTGACGTCGTACGACGCGCGTCCGGACTGTTCGACCGGGTATACGTCGCAATAATGATCAATCAGAGCAAAAAGGGCTTTCTGCCGATGCTTGAGCGTAAGCGCGTTGCCGAGCTCTCCTGCGCCGGACTGCCGAACGTCAGCGTTATCACGGCAGAGGGCTTGCTCGTCGACCTCTGCGCCGCGCTTCACGCCGACACGGTAGTGAAGGGTGCGCGAAACGCACTCGATTTCGAATACGAGCGCGACCTTGCCGACATCAACCGCCGCCTTGCGCCGAGCGTGGAGACGCTGATCCTCCCCGCCCGCCCCGAGCTCGCCTGCGTCAGCTCGACCTTCGTGCGTGAGCTGACCGTGCACGGCAAATCACTGCACGGGCTGGTCGCCCCCGAAGCCGAAGCGCTTCTGTCCCGTCACAGCGACGGCTGACTTCCGCCCTTTATTCCGAATACTTGAGCCCCTCCCGGCATATATTTTACTGAAAATATACCGGGAGGGTAATTTTATGAGCGAAAATTCAATCTACCGCGATATAGCTCAGCGGACCGACGGCAATATATATATCGGGGTCGTCGGACCGGTGAGGAGCGGAAAATCGACCTTTATCAAGCGATTTATGGAGTCCCTCGTGCTCCCGAATATCAAGGACGAACACGAGCGTGAACGGGCAAGGGATGAGATGCCGCAATCGGCGGCGGGCAAGACCGTTATGACCACCGAGCCGAAATTCATCCCCGACGGAGGCGTGGAGGTGACCCTCTCGGACGGGGCGGCGTCGTTGCGCGTTAAAATGATCGACTGCGTCGGATATATAGTGCCCGACGCGCTCGGTACGTCCGAAAACGGACAGCCGCGAATGGTCAGAACCCCTTGGCGGGAGGAGCCTATGCCCTTCCTTGAGGCGGCGGAGATGGGCACGCACAAGGTCATAACCGAGCACGCCACGATAGGTATGCTCGTGACCACCGACGGTACGATAGGCGACATCCCGCGCGAGAGCTACGTCAATGCCGAGGAGCGGGTAGCCGCCGAGCTCCGTGAGCTCGGCAAGCCCTTCGCCATTATACTCAATTCAGCCGATCCGAGCTCGGATGCGGCAATAGCCCTCGCCTACGAGCTGGAGGCAAAATACGCCGCCCCGGTCGCGCTCGTAAGCTGCCTTGACCTTGATGCCGAGGATATTCGTCACGTGCTTGAGCTCGTGCTGAACGAATTCCCGATCACCGAGGTGAACGTCGGATGCCCGGAGTGGATAAGAGCGCTCGACCCTTCACACCCCGTGCGTCGCTCGATCGCCGCCACCGTCGCGGAATGTGCCACGGGCGCATCCAAAATAGGCGAGGTGCAGACGGCGTTCGCGCACCTTTCCGACAACGAATACCTTAGCTCGGCAAGTGTTGACCTCATCGACCTCGGAACCGGCAGGGCGAGCGTTTCGGTCGTACCGAACGACGGGCTCTACTATACCGTTATAAGCGAGCTGACCGGATTCGATATCCCCGACGAGCGGTCGCTCATCACCATACTGCGCGACCTTGCGCAAAAGCGCGATCGCTTTGAACGCGTGTCGGCTGCACTTGACGAGGTCGCCGAGACGGGCTACGGGATAATTATGCCCGAGACCGACTCGCTAAAGTTAGAGGAACCGCAGATAGTCAGGCAGGCGGGAGGTTACGGCGTGCGCCTGCGCGCCTCCGCCGAGTCGATACACCTCCTTCGCGCGGATATAGAGACCGAGGTCAACCCGATCGTCGGAACCGAACAGCAGTCGGAGGAGCTCGTGAAATACCTGCTACGCGAATTTGAGGAGGACCCGCATAAGATCTGGGAATCGGATATCTTCGGCAAGCCGCTGTATGAGCTCGTCAACGAGGGAATCCACGCCAAGCTCGCCCATATGCCCGAGGAGGCGCGTAAAAAGCTGTCCGGCACGCTTGAACGGATAATAAACGAGGGCTCGGGCGGACTGATCTGCATACTTCTTTGAAAAAAGCATCTCCCGCGGGAACGCCCCACGGGAGATCTTTTGCCGTATATCGCAAAGAAACCTCCGCCGCTTAACCCGTTAGCAAATTTTCACTCGTTAACCCGTCAGTAAGTTTTCGCCCGCCTTTTTTAAAAGGCGGCGCGGTGGAGGGCGCGGAGCCCTCCTCGCCGCCCGCAGGCGGCGAAAGCCCCTTAACGGCGTTTTCTTTTTGTTAGCTTTTTCTTTTGCGCCTCTTGTGCCAAAAGAA
>CAYWVC010000041.1:0-13432 GCA_964461635.1 uncultured Lachnospiraceae bacterium | reverse complement strand
GCAACAGCAAATCAGCCGATCAACTATAAGTGATTATCCTAATTTCATTGAAAAACCATCATAAGCCCTGTCAAATCCTCAAACCGTTGCCCCAAATTATACAAAATTTGCATTTTGTATAAAGTTGCCTCGATAACCCGCGGCATGTCGCCTTTCGACGCGGCTATTCTCGCTACGGTCGCACTGTCTCGCTTGGTCGTTTGCTTGTTGCCCCGCCCCGCGCGGCGTGATCCGCAACTTTGGGTATCAAATTATAACAGATGTGATACACCTCAAAAGCATTTTATGTGCATCTACACTATTGAATTAACCGATCTGCTGTGATATAATATTGCCAACGATAATTTCATAAAAACTCAGGAGCAAAAAAATGAACGCAAAAGATCAAAAGCTTTCCTTCGGAGAGCGCGTCAAGGCTCGTGCCAAATTGTATTTTATCGACGCTATGGGCGCTATGGCACTTGGGCTTTTCGCCTCGTTACTTATCGGAACGATATTCAACACCCTCGGCGACATTCCTCATCTATCGGTACTCAAGCAAATAGCGACCTTTGCTCAAGGCGCAACCGGCATGGCGATCGGAGTTGCCATAGCGCTTAAGCTGAAAATGCCGCCGCTCGTGATTTTCTCCTGCGCTACGGTCGGCAGCATCGCAAACGCTATGGGGGCTATCATTGAAAACGGTAAGATCGTAGAATGGGCAGCCACCGCAAAGGGCGAAAGCGGCGTGTTTAACTCAGCGGGCCCCGCAGGAGCCTTCTTTGCCGTCATAATTGCGTGTGAACTCGGGCACCTTGTTTCGCAGAAGACCAAGGTAGATATACTTGTGACGCCTACGGTCACGATCGTCTCGGGCTTTGCCGCATCTTGGCTGATCTGCCCTATAATATCGTACATTATGTACTATCTCGGAGTATTCATCAACGCCGCAACGAGCTGGGCGCCCGTGCTGATGGGCATCGTGATCTCGGTCGTCGTGGGAATGATCCTCACGCTTCCGATTTCCAGCGCGGCGATCTGCAGTATGGTGTTCTCTGCCTCGGCTATTGCGGCGGCAGAGGCATCTCAAGGCAGTGCCGAGGGACTTATGCTCGCCGGCGGTGCCGCGGCGGTCGGATGCTGTGCGCAGATGGTAGGTTTTGCGGCCATGTCGTTTAAGGAGAACGGGTGGGGCGGACTTGTCTCTCAGGGACTCGGAACGTCTATGCTGCAGATGGGCAACATCGTGAAGAATCCCCGCATATGGATCCCGCCTACGCTTGCCGGCGCGATAGTCGGACCGCTTTCCACAACCGTATTCAAGCTCAAGTGCACAGGCGTTGCCGCCGGAATGGGCACGTGCGGAATGGTCGGACCGATAGGAATATTTGAGGGCACGGAGAATTCTCCGCTTATGTGGATCGGAATGATACTGCTCTGTATCGTAATTCCCGCCGCCGTTTCGGTTGTCGGCAAAATCCTGCTGCGTAAAATCGGTTGGATCAAGGAAAACGATCTTAAGCTTGATCAGTAAGCTATACACAAATTTATAATATAAAAACAGGCATAATGAACTTATGCCTGTTTTTATATTGACTTGTCTTATTTCCGAAGAGCGATTATTGCTCGATCTCTTCCATATAGAACGCCTCAAGGATATCCCCGACCTTGATATCGTTGAACTTCTCAAGACCGATACCGCATTCGTAGCCGGACGCTACCTCGCGTGCATCATCCTTAAATCTCTTGAGTGAGGATATCTTATCTTCGAATATAACCTTACTGTCACGGAGCACGCGGATCTGATTATTACGCCCGACCTTGCCGTCCTGAACGTACGATCCGGCGATCGTACCGACGTTCGGCACATGGATCGTCTGTCTGACCTCTGCATGACCGTTAATAACCTCGCGGTACTTCGGAGCGAGCATTCCCTTCATAGCCGCAGTGATCTCCTCGATGCAGCTGTATATGACGCGATACGTGCGGATCTCCACGCTTTGGCGCTCGGCACTGTCAAGTGCAGCCTTATCGGGGCGCACGTTAAATCCGACGATAATGGCATTGGAAACTGCCGCGAGCATAACGTCACCCTCGGTAACTCCGCCTGCCGCCGCGTGAATTACGCTTACTTTGACCTCGGAGTTGGAGAGCTTCTCAAGCGACTGCTTAACTGCCTCGGCGGAGCCCATAACGTCCGCTTTGACAATAATATTGAGCGACTTAACGCCCTCAGCCATCTGCGCGAACAGATCGTTGAGGCTGGCGCGGCTATTCGCCTTGAATTCCGCTTCTTTAGCGTTAGTCTTACGTTGCTCGGCAAGCTCTCTTGCCATACGCTCATCCTCGACAGCCAACAGCTCGTCGCCCGCGGTCGGAAGGTCGGCAAGACCCGTAACCTCAACGGGAACGGACGGACCTGCGGCCTTAACGGACTTACCGTTGTGATCGTTCATAGAGCGAACGCGCCCGACGGATGTTCCGGCGATCACTATATCACCCGAGCGGAGAGTGCCGTTCTGTACGAGAACGGTTGCAACGGGTCCCCTTCCCTTATCAAGCCTCGACTCAATGATAATACCCTTCGCGCGTCTTGTGGGATTGGCTTTGTATTCCTGCACCTCGGCTATAAGAAGGATATTCTCAAGCAGATCATCTATACCCATACGGGTCAGCGCAGATACCGGAACGCACATAACGTCACCGCCCCAATCCTCGGGGACGAGATCGTATTTGGTGAGCTCCTGCTTTATGCCGTCGGGATTTGCTCCCGGTTTATCCATCTTGTTGATAGCAACGATGATCTGTACCCCGGCAGCCTTTGCGTGATTGATAGCCTCTACCGTCTGCGGCATTATCCCGTCATCTGCGGCAACGACGAGAATGGCAATATCGGTAGCTTGGGCTCCCCTTGCACGCATAGCGGTAAACGCCTCGTGTCCCGGAGTGTCAAGGAACGTAATGTCCTTGCCGTTGATATTCACCCTGTATGCGCCTATATGCTGAGTAATGCCTCCCGCCTCACCGGTGGTAACGTGAGTATGTCTGATAGCATCCAAAAGCGATGTTTTTCCATGGTCAACGTGTCCCATAACGCAAACAACGGGAGCACGGCTGACAAGAGTCTCCGGAGCATCCTCGCTCTGGTCAAAGAGCTTATCCTCAATAGTTACGACGACCTCGCGGGTCACCTCTGCTCCCAATTCGTCCGCGACGAAATAGGCGGTATCGTAATCTATCGTCTCGTTGACCGACGCCATCATTCCCATCATCATAAGCTTTTTCACGACCTCGCCGGCCGTGACCTTAAGCCTTGAGGCGAGCTCGCCAACCGTGATCTCGTCGGGAATCGTGACCTTCAACGGTTGCTTTTTCACAGGCACTGCTTGCTTTTTATTCTGCTTGCCGCCGCGCTGCTGATCCTTGGCATTCGGGATACGGTTTCCGCCAACGTTCTTCTGCGGCATGGCACGGTTACTGCCGCCCGTCTTTCTGACCTTTGTATTTCCACCCTTAACGTCGCGCACCGAATCGGGCACGAAATGGTCAAGGCGCTCATCGTATTTGGAAAGATCAACGGAAGAACCGCGCGTATCGACGATCCTTGCCGCGCCGTGCTTTTGAGTGGAAACGGTTCCCTTCGGGGTCTGCTCTCTCACGATTATCGTGGGCTGGAACTTTTCGCGTACGACGCGCTGACCGCCGTTATCGCCCTTATCGGTCCTCGGCTGTCCCGGTCTTGCGTTCTGACCGTACTGAGGACGCCCGGACTGTTGCCCCTGCGGTGCCTGACCGCGATTGCCGTTCTGAGGCTGTCCGAAGGGCTGCTTTGCCTGCTGACCGTTATTATTTGATCGCTGAGAATAATTGGGGTTCTGCGGTGCTTGGAAACGGGAAGTCTGAGACTGTCCCTGCTGTTGATAATTCTGCCGCGATTGAGCCCCGGATTGAGACTGCTGCGGTCTTGCCTGCTGTTGAGGCTGCTGGTTGCGCACCTGCGAGGATGCCGATCCTGCCTTGCTCTGCTGTGGTGCCGAGGGCTTTTGCGGGATCGAACCGGTCGCCGAATCGCCGGATGACCGCTTAGGCTCCTCCTGCTTCTTGGATGCCACAGGTGCCGGGGTGCTCTTCGACTCGGGAGCCGCGTTTGTCGGTTTTGCCGGTTGCTCGACCTTTGGCGCAACGGTCGGGTCCGCCTTTGCTTCCGTCTTCGCTTCCGTTTTTACCTCTGCTTTTACCTCTGTCTTTGCCTCCGGCACGGGTGCGGCCGGCTTGGGCTCAGGCTTTTTAAGCACTGAAGGAATATATGTTACTCCGTCAATGTATTCGTCTATCCCGACGATCTGATGCTTCTTAGTCAGCAGATCCAAAAGCAGGTTGAACTCATCGGGATCGAGATTTTTCTGAGTTTTCAACTCCACTCCCGCTCCGGACATAAGCTCCACCATATCCTTCGCCTTGATATTAAGATCCTTTGCCAGTTGATTGACCTTGTACTGAATCTGAGCCATATATTCTCCTTGCTCCTTAAAATAATACTATACTAATGATCAAGCCCACCGATCGGGTCAGGTAAGCTTTCCTTCCACAGCCCTCAAAAGTCCGCCGTCGGTAATACCTACCGCCGCTACCGGCTTTTTCTTGCCGACCGCATATCCAAGGGCTGAAGCGTCCGCGCCGATAACGTAATGCTTGACACCGTAATATTTGCAACGGTCGTCAAGACGTTTTTTTGTGTTTTCCGAATTGCCGCTCGCTTCGATCACCGCAAGCGGCGGGCATTTACCGATCCTCAGCTCCTCACATATCCGGTCGGTCCCGCAAACGAGCTTGCCTGCCTTTGCACATAAACCGAGAGTCGTAAGAAGCTTACGGTTGTCGTTTTCACTCATCAGCTGAGAGCTCCTTTTCAAGGCGCACATAGACCTCCTCGGGTATTGCCGAGGCAAGGCATTTTTCAAGCCGACGGCTCTTTTGCGCCTTTTTCAAACATAAAACATTCTTGCATATATACGCGCCGCGCCCGGATCGCTTTCCGCCGTGATCAAGGGAGATATCCCCCTCGGGACCCCTGACCACCCGTATCAGCTCCGACTTCGGTCGGTGTGCCGAGCACCCCACGCATTGCCGTTCGGGTATACTTTTCGTTTTCTGCGGCATAACGTCAATTTGCCTTTATGTCTATCTTACATCCGGTAAGGCGAGCGGCAAGACGTGCATTCTGTCCCTCTTTACCTATCGCCAGAGAAAGCTGATCCTCGTCCACAAGGACCTTGCAGGAACGTTCGGTAATCATAGTCACCGAGTTGACCGTAGCAGGTGCCAAAGCCGCAGCAACAAACTGCTCAAGCTCCTCACTGTATTTGATAATATCGATCTTTTCGCCGCGGAGCTCATCAACGATGCCGGAGATCCTCATTCCGTGGTTACCGATACACGCGCCGATCGGATCAACGTCATCGTCCCTCGAATATACCGCGATCTTCGTTCTTGAGCCCGCCTCACGCGCAACGCTCTTGATTATAACGGTACCGTCGCTGATCTCCGGAACCTCAAGCTCGAACATACGCCGCACAAGACCGGGATGTATTCTTGACAGAGTCACGAGCGGACCGCGGCTCTCCTTGTTGACCTCAATAACGTAGACCTTTATCTTATCGCCATAGGTAAATTCCTCACCCGGGATCTGCTCCGATCTAAGCAACGTGGCATATCCCGTGCCGGTGTCAAGCAAAACGTTTCCGGATTCACGGTCTATCTTACTGACCGTAGCGGTAATGATCTCCTCACGCTTGCTCTCGTATGCCTCCTGCGCGGCAAGGCGCTCGCCCTCGCGTATTCCTTGAATGATCACCGACTTTGCGGCGGCGGCGCTGAGGCGTCGGAAGTTCTTCGTCTTTATTTCGGTTTCCACAACCTTACCGATATCGTAACGTTTGCTGAGCTTCTTGGCATCCTCCAACGAGATCTCCGCAACGGGATTCTCAACGGTCTCGACAACCGTTTTCTGCTGATAAACCTTGACATCCTCCTTGACAGGATCGATCGCGACCCTCACGTTGGAATTGTTACCGTATTCTTTCTTGTACGCGGCGGTAAGTGCTGCTTCGATCTTTTCGAGCATATACTCCTTAGATATTCCCTTCTCCTTTTCCAGAAGGTCAAGTGCCGCAAAAAATTCCTTGTTCATTTTAGGGATATTCCTTTCACGATATGTGTTGTTTCAATCATCGGCAAGCGAAAGCTTCGCGATCTTTTTAACCTCTTCCGTAACACGCCCGTCACCGCACGTTACCGTAACGGTGCCGTCGTTATAATCCTCAAGGATTCCGAGGTACTCCTTCTTTCCGTCGGCTCCCGCGCTATACAGTTTTACCTTTACCTCACATCCGATGCAGTGCGCTGCCTGCTCCGCATTTTTGATCTGGCGTCCGAGACCGGGCGAGCTGACCTCCAAAAAATACGACTGAGTAATGGGATCGGCATCGTCAAGCAACGGATCAACCGTGCGGTGCATACGTTCGCAATCGTCGATCGTAATGCCGCCGTCCTTATCTATCGTTATGCGAAGGATATTATTCGCGCCCTCGCGCACAAGCTCCACGTCCCAAAGACGGTAGCCGAGCTCCGATGCCACGGGCTCGATAAGTTCGCGCACCTTTTGCACAGTATTGTTTGCCATTGATCCCTCTCCAAGCATCAGTTAATTAAAAATTTAAGAGTGGACCGCCGCCCACTCTCATATCTTCCATAGGTATTATATCACATACCTTTGCATTTTGCAATAGTTTTTTGATATTTTTTGTTTTTTGCCAAATAAAGTTCGCATAACGGTGACCAAAGCCCCCGGCTTGCTCGGAATCAACCCGCTCACGGCACGTTTTTAAACAAAACACAGCCGCAAGCGGGTTCTTATTTTACACAATTACGCCCAGCTCATAGTGCGAGGCTTATCCTCGGTCATTACTATAGGCGTGAGGAACTCAACCGCCTTGCGCAAGCCCTCGTCTATCGTCATAACGCTGTCCTCGTGTTCTATGGATAGCACGCGATCGTAACCGCAAAGCCGCAAATTGGACACGAGGTCGCGCCAATAGCTTTCACCGTTTCCGTAACCGACCGTACGGAACACCCAAGCACGGTTCAGCTCGTCGCTGTAATGCTTCGTATCAAGCACACCGTTTTTGGCGGTGTTGTATTTATCCACCTTCGTATCCTTAGCGTGAACGTGATAAATCGCACCCTTAAGCTCGCGAGCCGCCGCAACCGGATCGATCCCCTGCCATATAAGATGCGAGGGATCAAGGTTGGCACCGAGGACGGGACCGACCTCGTTCCTGAGCTTCAAGCAGGTCTCGGGATTGTATACACAAAATCCGGGATGCATCTCAAATGCGATATGCGTCACTCCGTGCGCCTCGGCGAACTCCGCGGTCTTCTTCCAATACGGTATAAGCTTCTCGCTCCACTGCCATTCAAGGATATGCAAAAAATCCTCCGGCCACGGGCAGGTTACCCAGTTAGGGTATTTTGAGCCATCGCTGTCGCCGGGACAGCCCGAAAAGCCAACAACGGTATCTATGCCGAGTTTCTCGGCAAGCAGGACGGCATTTTTGAAATCGCGGTCGTATGCCGCGGCGGTCGCCGCATCGGGATGCAACGGATTGCCGTGCGCCGCAAGTGCGCAGATCTCGACATCGTATTTCTTAAAAGTATCGACAAAAGCATTGAATTTCACGCTGTCGGCAAGCAGCTCTTCGGGATTGCAATGAGCCTTACCCGGATACCCGCCCGCGCCCATTTCAACGGTATGTACACCGAGCCCCGTAATAACAGAAAGCGACTCCTCAAGCGTTTTGCTCGCATAAAGATTTTCAAGTACACTAAGCTTCATTGATCATTTCCTCATTTCATTTGATAGACGTTTTCGCCGGCGCGAAGCGCCGCAGCAATGTTTTTTATCTCGGCAAGAGCCGCAGCCTTGTTCTCGTAGGTACCCACGGTCCGGCTTTCACTTCCGGATCTAACCGATATAGCGTACGGCTCTTCGCCCTTCTTTTTCCTATATGCCTGCGCACTGCCAAATGGCATAAGGACTTTACCGTCCTGCGATATTATATACATCGCCGTTTCCGTGTTCCCGGGAGAGCAACTGCTCATCGCATCCTGAATCGAGTCCTCAACAGCTTCACAAACGGCACTCTCAACTGTATCTTCTATTGAATCGCAAAGGTCATCGAGCCTGTCCTCAATATTATCTATCTTTTCCAACAGTTCGTTGAGCGCATCTTGATCGCACATACTTTTGTCCTCCCGTATCAGTTGTCAAAGCGGAAAATTTCACCCGTCTTCGCCGAGGTATAGATCCCCTCAAGGATACGCGTCACGCAGAATGCCTCCTCGGGGCGAACAAAAGGCTCCTTGTCATTGATCACGGCATCTATCCAGAGCCTTGCCTCGCGCTCGGCGGGGCTCTCTCCCTTTATTCCGTCAAAATACGCGGCACCCTTGGCATTCATATCGGGCTTCGTTACGTACTGAAGATTCTGACGGACGCCGTTTATTCTGACTCCGTCGAGCATATCGGCTCCGGCGCGCGTTCCGCAGACCGTGGTTATCGCCTCACGCGTATCGAGCATATTGATCGCCCACGACGATTCAAGCACGATGGTCGCCCCGTTTTCCATCACTATAAAGCCAAACGCCGAATCCTCAACCGTAAATTTTGCGGGATCCCAATTTCCCCAAGCGTTCCCCTGCTCCGTCGTATCGTTTAAGGCGTGATACGTCGTGCCAACGCAGTATTTGGGTTTGTAGTTATTCATAGTCCAAAGTGTCAGATCAAGTGCGTGAGTTCCTATATCTATCAGCGGACCTCCGCCCTGCTCATATTCGTTGAGAAAAACGCCCCACGTCGGCACTGCGCGACGGCGAAGTGCGGTTGCCTTGGCATAATATATATCGCCGAACGTTCCGGCATCCGCCTCATATTTAATGTATCTGGCATCGGGGCGCTGACGGCTCTGATAGCCGATCGTAAGCTTTTTGCCCGTGCGAGCTGCGGCATCAAGCATTTTCTGCGCCTCTGCAGAGTTGATCGCCATCGGCTTTTCGCACATAACGTGCTTACCCGCCTCAAGTGCGTCGACGGTAATAAAGCTGTGGCTGCGATTCGGAGTCAAAACGTGAACAACGTCAATGCTCTTATCTTCAAGGAGTTTTTTGTAATCGGTGTAAACGGCGCAATCGGGGGTGCCGTACTTTTCGCGCGCCTTAAGCGCCCGCTCCTCGATAATATCGCAGAAAGCGACCATTTTAACGTTTTTGAGCTTTGACAGTGCGGGCATATGCTTTCCCTTGGCAATACCGCCGCACCCGATTATTCCAACACGTACAATACCATTTGCTTCCATCTTAAGTCTCCTTATTTCATATTGAACGGACTGATTACCGTTGCTTGACTTCATTATAACATATTGCAGTAATTTTGCAAGTAAAATAAAAAATTTTTCGGCAGTTATCAGGCAAAATCCCGATAAACTGCCGAAAAAAATCATTTTATATAGTTTCTATATATGTAGATGCTATCGGTATAAGAACTATCCTTATGCCCCGCTGTCACGACAACATACCGTGCACCGTCGCGTTCGCAAAGAGACACAAGGCAGTAGCCTTCCATATCCTCGTTACCGCTCTTGCCGCCAAGTACAGTCACGCCCTCGAAGACCGCCTTGCCATTCGTCCCCTTGGTGCTGAGGTTTTGCAACACCAGCGAAGAAAGTACCCGTGTGTTGTACGAACCGACGCAGGTCCAAGAGTCCTCGGTGATTATTGCTTCGCAAAGCGGATTTTTCAGCGCGTAAGTAAACATAGCGGCAACGTCTCGCATCGAGGAATAATTTTGACCGTTATCGTCCTTGCCGACGCAGTTGGTAAAGTGCGTATCGGACATACCGAGTGCCGTGGCTTTTTCGTTCATCGCGACAACGAAGGCTGCCTCGCTCCCCGCAAAATGTTCGGCAAGTCCGTACGCCGCGTCCGCCCCGGATTGCAGGATCAGACCGTACAGGGCATCGATCACGTAAACATCCTCCGACGTGATACTTGTACTCAGAAAAGCCTTGCTGTAACGATTGAGTCTGTCGGAATATACGAGGTGAATCTTCTCGCCGAGCATTGTCTCGTCCGTAATGTAATCGCAGGCAACGATCAGCGTCATAACCTTCGTCATTGAGGCGATCTGAACGTGCTTGTCGGCATTGTTGGCAAACATCACCTTGCCCGTATCAAAGGACGAAACAAGCGCCGCAGACGAGGTTATCCCCCCGATCGCCCCAACAGAGGTCAGGTCGGTTGGACGGTACAGCACCGCGGATTCCGCCGCCGGAGCGTTAGCCGGGAGAGCGGGAAGCCGAACGGGCGTATAATTGCCGGATTGATCCCCGGTATTATCGCCTCCAACCGTCGGAACGGTCGGTTGCGGGGTGTTTCCCGGTGATTCCAAAAGCACGATGCTTACCGAGGCTATCATAGCAAACAGCAAAAGTAACGCGGACGTAAAGAAAAGCAGTGATTGAACGCTTATACGTCCGCCCCCGTTTGCGGTCTTGCGAATGGTTATTCTTCCGACTTTTTCGGGTGTTTGCATATCGGTTTTTTTCATACAGACCTCCGCATTATATCTTCGTATATTTTATCACTTATCGGATATTATGTCAAGTCAAACCGACACGCAAATAACAAATCCGAAAAAATCGTGTGCGAAGGTACGTCAACGACTTTCCCGATTCATCCGGATACGGAAAGCAACGACCGCCAACGTTACGGTCACCGCACCGTACGCCAACGACACGAGCAATGGCATGAGCCACTCTCCGTCTCCCGTGAGGATCGCTCTCCCGAGATCGACCGGATATCTGAAGGGCAAAACGTCGCAAAGTACGCCGAAAAAGTTCCCCTCGGGCACCGTGTCAAGCGAAAACCATATTCCGCCAAGCATCCCGCAAAGCGTGATTATTATTGACGAGCACGGAGGCGCCGCATTATAGCTCAATAACGTGCCGAAAATCATTCCGAGCCCGGTAAAGAACACTGCGCTCGGGAACAGCGCGGGCACAAGAATGAACGAACGCCCGATGCTCACCTTGCTCCCCGCGAATGCTCCAATAACCATACCGCACACAACGGTTATAAGCAGTTGCGCGACCGAAAGGACGAGCAACGGGAGCATATAACCAACAATAAAATCAAACGGTGTCATAGGAGACGTCCTCAGGCGGGTTATGAGTGCCGTGCTGCGATCCTTCGAGACTGAAAGCGCGGCAAAAAGCATTATAAATGAAAGCCCGAACACCGCGATACCCGGCACAAGCTTCGGCATCGTAAAAATATCCATATATTTTACCCCCGTCATAGGATCGGACGGTATGGTCGAATCCACCACCGTCATAACCACCAGCATCACGATGGGAAATCCGAGGCAAAAAACATAGCTCAGGGGATCACGCAAAAGCTCCTTGATATTTCTGCGCGCAAACGACAGCATCCTCATATCAAAGCCCCCTCCCTTCACCGGCTATGGCGATAAACGCCTCTTCAAAATCGTTCTTGCCGGCAATCCGCTTGATATCATCGGCAGTACCTATGGCGGCGATCCGGCCTTCAGTCATAATTGCTATACGGTCGCACAACGCCTCGGCCTCCTCCAGATAATGAGTGGTAAGAACAACGGTCTTCTTTCCCTTCAGCATTCCTACGACCGACCAGAGCTCCCTACGCGCAAGCGCGTCAAGACCGAGAGTAGGCTCATCGAGAAAGATCACCTCGGGATCGGTGACAAGAGCCATGGCGATCGAAAGGCGCCGACACCATCCGCCGGACAGAATCTTCGCGCGATCATTCGCAATACGCTCAAGCGACAGCTCGCGGATCATTGCATCGGCGCGCTCGCGCTGCTCCGCCACCGGCATTCCGTTTATTCCGCATGCAAGCTCAAGATTTTCACGTACCGTCAGATTCGGTGCAACCGCCGTTTCCTGCGGAGAGACGCTTATATGCTCTTTCACACGATGCGTATCGTTCAATATCGAAAATCCGCAAACCTCGGCACTCCCCGACGTGGGCTTGACCAGACAGGAGAGCATCTTTATCGTGGTGGTTTTCCCCGCTCCGTTAACACCGAGAAGCCCGAAAAGCTCGCCCCTTTCCACCTCAAGCGTCAACCCGTCCACCACGGCTTTTTGACCGTATTGCTTCGTCAGTTTTTCAGTTTTTATCGCCGCCATTACCGTTTTCCTCCTCTTTTATAACCTCTTTGGCGTGCCTGATAAACATTTCCCCGTTTCTGACCGACGATCCGACAGGGGACGTTGATGCCTTACCATCAAAAACCGCGTCCGTGAGCTCCACGAGCGATTCAACGCTCTGTATTGCTATACCCTTTTCGGTATCGGCAAGAATAACGAGAGTATCCCCGGCTTTGATTCCGAACATATCCCGCACTTCTTTGGGGATTACTATCTGCCCCTTGGGTCCAACCTTCGTCGCTCCGATATATCGCTTATGATCCTCGCTGAACGGCATTTCACTACCACCTCATAATCAGTATTACAAGTATAACTTGTTATACTAATTATACTCAGCTTTAAGGCTCTTGTCAATACTTAACGTATAAAAAGAGCGCCCGCTCCTCAATGTGAGGCCAAGCTGCCAAATCCGACATATGTTCGCCCCCCAAAAAGTCGTGCATAAGACGACATTTGCTTAACGTTGATTCATAAGCCAACACACAACAGAACTACAGGCGACTATTGATAACGTTGCGAAAAAGGATTTTAGCTGAATTGCGGCAGGGGATTGACATTTTTACTTAAAAATGATACAATACCGGGTGTTGTCGAGGCAACGTGGCTTCTTGTATGTGTATAAAGTGATTAAGAGGCGCGGTAATATACTCTACTGTTTTCGGTATCAGCCATCGGCGGCTGCAGAAGTTTTGAGACTGCGTCGGACGTTTAAATGCGGGTATGGCGGAATTGGCAGACGCGTCGGATTTAGGATCCGATGGACTCCCCGTGCAGGTTCAAGTCCTGTTACCCGCACCAGACAAGAATAATACGAACCCGACTGACAAAGTTGAGTTCGTATTATTTTTTACACGAGATTATTTCGGGATAAAGATTGACCGATGAAACGAATAAACAAACGCAGCCGAGTGAGAAATCGCTCGGCTTTTTCTATGTGCTTAAAACATATTCCATTTTATATAAATCTCCGTTTTTCGCCTTTCGTCTTTGCCTTTGTAGCACAGTAAAAAGCGGAAGTAAACGGGAAAAATTGTCGCTGAAAACTTATATATTTACCGAGAGTCAGGCTCTACACGGAGCTTGGCTCTTTTTTATTTACGCAACAATTTTGTCCTTTATCGTTGACTTCCGGTTTTGCGACTTTAACT